>NZ_JCBANN010000003.1:0-191548 GCF_059761975.1 Achromobacter sp. 46006 | reverse complement strand
GGCTGTTCGAGCCTGCCGCCTTTTCTGTCGCTGCGCGCTGGCGCCCGGGGCGCCGGCCTGTCGATCAGTACAGGCCCTGCTGGCGCATCGCGTCCGCAACCTTGACGAAGCCGGCGATGTTGGCGCCGTCCAGGTAGTTCACGTATTCGCGCTCGCTGTGGCCGTGGCGCACGCAGTTTTCGTGGATGTCGCGCATGATGGCGTGCAAGCGCGTGTCGACCTCCTCGCGGGTCCATGACAGGCGGGCGGAGTTCTGGGCCATTTCCAGGCCCGACACGGCCACGCCGCCGGCGTTGCTGGCCTTGCCCGGGGCGTACAACACGCGGGCGGCGATGAAGGCCTTGGCGGCTTCCAGGGTGGCGGGCATGTTGGCGCCTTCGGCCACGCATTGCACGCCGTTCTTGATCAGCGTTTCGGCGTCGGCCAGTTCCAGTTCGTTCTGGGTGGCGCAGGGCAGGGCCACGTCCACCGGCACGTGCCAGGGGCGCTTGCCGGGTTCGTAGACCAGGCCGAACTGGCGCGCGTAGGCGTCCAGGCGGCCGCGCAGGTCGTTCTTGATGTGCATCAGCGCCACCAGCTTCTCGTGGTTGAAGCCGGCTTCGTCGACCACCGTGCCGTTCGAGTCGGACACGGTCACGACCTTGGCGCCCAGCGCCATGGCCTTCTCGATGGCGTACTGGGCCACGTTGCCCGAGCCCGAGACGGACACGCGCAGGCCGTCGAACGACTTGCCGACGCGCTTGAGCATTTCCTCGGCGAAGTAGACGGTGCCGTAGCCGGTGGCTTCGGGGCGGATCAGGCTGCCGCCGAAGGTCAGGCCCTTGCCGGTGAAGACGCTGGCGGTGGAGTTCGACAGCTTCTTCATCATGCCGGCCATGAAGCCGACTTCACGCGCGCCCACGCCGATATCGCCGGCCGGCACGTCGGTGTCCGGGCCCAGATGGCGGTACAGCTCGATCATCAGGGCCTGGCAGAAACGCATGACTTCGGCGTCGGACTTGCCCTTGGGGTCGAAGTCGGAACCGCCCTTGCCGCCGCCCATGGGCAGCGTGGTCAGCGAGTTCTTCAGCGTCTGTTCGAACGCCAGGAACTTCAGGATCGACAGGTTCACCGAGGGGTGGAAACGCATGCCGCCCTTGAAGGGCCCGATGGCCGAACTGTGCTGGATGCGGAAAGCGCGGTTGACCTGCGCCTGGCCCTTGTCGTCGGTCCAGCACACGCGGAACTGGATCACGCGTTCCGGCTCCACCAGGCGCTCTAGCAGGGCGTGGTCAGCGTAGTGCGGGTGTTTTTCGATGAAAGGCCACAGGCTCAGCATCACCTCCTGGACGGCTTGCATGAATTCCGGTTGCTGCGGATCGCGCACGGCGACGCTACGCAGGAAGTCGTCCAGACGCTGCACTTTCAACATGATCTCCTTGGGGGTGCTTCGAATGAGTGCGGGGACGCGCCGTTTTGGGGCGCGATGTATCCGTTTTGGTGCGATCTGCACCGGCATGGTGCGGGATTGTAGGGCTAATTTGTTGCCCTGCGCAAAGCCGGAAAGCACGCCATCGTCTTGATATCAAAGCACTTTTTTCCAATCTTATTGGGGACGTATTTAGCTTTGACGGATGGGTGGAGAACCAGAGACTTCATAGGAGAAGCCATGAGGCATTGAATTCACAGGGAAAATTAATATGTCCCCAATATTATTGGAATCTCGGAGGCGATGCGGGATCGCCGCCTCATAGGGGAATCCAGCCTTTTGGCGGGAAATGGTCCTCATCTTGCGAGGTCAGTTCCGCTTTATGTGTCCCTAATTATATTTTGGTCAGGATCATGCTCGGGCGGCGGAATCCAGTTCCCGCCGCCCGCGTCTTCAGAGCGTCGCGTCGTAGTCGATGGTCAGCGGCGCGTGGTCGGAAAAGCGTTCGTCCTTGTAGATGGCGACGCTGCGGGCGCGGGCGGCGATGCCCGGCGTGGCGATCTGGTAGTCGATGCGCCACCCGACGTTCTTGGCCCAGGCCTGGCCGCGGTTGCTCCACCAGGTGTATTGGTCGGGGCGGTCGTCGATGGCACGGAACACGTCCACGAAGCCGCGCTTGTCGAACACGTCGGTCAGCCAGGCGCGCTCCTCGGGCAGGAAACCGGAGTTCTTCAGGTTGCCCTTCCAGTTCTTGAGGTCGATTTCCTTGTGGGCGATGTTCCAGTCGCCGCAGATGACGAATTCGCGGCCGGTCTTCTTGTGTTCGTGCATCAGCTCGTCGATCCAAGGGCCGAAGCGGTCCAGGAAGCGGTACTTGGCCTGCTGGCGCTCGTCCCCGCTGGAGCCCGAGGGCAGGTAGGCGCTGATGACGGACAGGTTCTTCCAGTCGGCGCGGATGACGCGGCCCTCGGGATCGAATTCCTCGCAGCCCAGGCCGATGCTGACGCGCTCGGCCGCGTCGCGCAGGTAGATGCCGACGCCGCTGTAGCCCTTCTTCTCGGCGTGGTGGAAGTGGCCGGTATAACCCGGCGGATGGCGCAATTCGTCGGTCAGGTCGCTGTCCGAGATCTTGATTTCCTGCAGGCATAGCACGTCGGCGGCGTGCTTTTCCATCCAGGGTTGCAGGCCTTTGCGGAAGGCGGACCGGATGCCATTGAGGTTGATCGACGTGATGCGCAGCAAAGCGGGACTCCTGTAGAGCGGCCAGGAACGGCCGGAACCATGCCAGGAATTTAACCGACTCATCGATGTTGTCCTGGAATGGCCTCGACAGCGGATAAAATGCCGGGGTTTGCCACCTCCCGGATCCCGCTCGCATGTCTGCCGCCCACACCGCCTCCGCCACTTCGCTCGATTTCGTCCGCTTCGCCCTGAACGAAGGCGTGCTGCGCTTCGGCAGCTTCAAGGTGAAGTCCGGCCGCATCAGTCCCTATTTCTTCAACGCGGGCCTGTTCAACAGTGGGGCATCGGTCGGCAAGCTGGCGAGCTTCTATGCCCAGGCGCTGCTGGATTCGGGCGTGGCCTTCGACATGTTGTTCGGCCCGGCCTACAAGGGCATCCCCCTGGCTACCGCCACCGCGGTCGCGCTGGCTAATCATCCGGCCATGCAGGGTCGCAGCGACGTGCCGTTCGCCTACAACCGCAAGGAAGCCAAGGATCATGGCGAGGGCGGCACGCTGGTGGGCGCGCCCCTAAAGGGCAAGGTCGTCATCATCGACGACGTGATCACCGCGGGCACCTCGGTGCGTGAGTCGGTGGAGATCATCCGCAACGCCGGCGCCGAGCCGGCCGCCGTGCTGATCGCCATGGACCGCATGGAACGCGCGGGCGCCGACGACGCGCTGTCCGCGCACTCGGCGGTGCAGGACGTGGCCAAGACCTACGGCATCCCGGTGGTGGCGATTGCCTCGCTGGCCGACATCATGGCGCTGCTGCAGGACGACGCCGCGTTCGCCGAGCACCGCGAGGCGGTGCAGGCATACCGGGCGAAGTACGGGGTGAAGTAAACCGTAGACCCGGCTAGCCGGTTGCGGCAAAAAAAGGCGGCCATGGGCCGCCTTTTGTCATCTAGGCAGATAGCGCGCGGTGGGTTCCGCAACGCCGTGGGGCTGCCCGAACACGGTGACGCCGCTCGCTCGTGCCGCATCCGCCAGCTTGCGGTCAAAGGTGGCCAGGCAGGCCCGATGCCGCATGGACAGTTCGAGATAGCTGGCGTCGTAGGCGGTCAGCCCATGGGCCCGTGCGAGCTGGCAGGTGCGCAAGATACTGGTAGCCGGATCGTACGAGTCGGGGGAAATGGGCAGGCTGTCGAGAAGTTGATTGAATGCGGCGACTTGGCGTTCCGAAATGCGTTGGCTGCGTTCGGCGCGCAAGACGCCGTTCGCGACTTCCACGCGCCAGATGTGCGGCACGGTGTTGTGCGAGCCGTGCGCGACTTCCAGCAGGTGTTGGGCAAGCAGGGATTCGTGGAGGTCAACGCGTTCCAGCAGCCACGCGAGTGCAACTGACGCATCAGGCACCAAATGGATGGTGTTCATTCACGGCCTTCCTCGATCCACGAGCGAATCATCTCGTGGGAAACCGGTGCTGCCGTGGTCAGCCGCTTCATGGCCTCCAGGGCGTCGTGGGCGTCCAGGGACGTCTCGGGCAGGACGGGGGTAAGCCTGGCGCGACGCACGCCATCGACGGCGATGATGAAATGCTGCCCGTTGCTGACAGCCTGCAGGTAGTCGGCGAAGCGGTGCAACAGGTCGTTGCTGCTGATCTCGATGTAGTTCATGGCCAAGTCTCCGGCGCGAAATCGACCGAACCATTCTTGGCCAAACAAAAAGCCGCGGCAAGATGCCGCGGCCTTCGGTTCGGTCTGATACTGCGCCGGTCCTCGTGATGACGGGCCGGCGCGGGGATCAGCTACCCAGCTTCTGCTTGAGCAGGTCGTTGACCTGCTGCGGGTTGGCCTTGCCGCGCGCGGCCTTCATGATCTGGCCGACCAGCGAGTTGAACGCCTTCTGCTTGCCGGCGCGGTACTCCTCGACGATGGCCGGATTGGCCACCAGCACCTCGTCGATCATGGCGCCGATGGCGCCGGTGTCACTGATCTGCTTGAGGCCGCGGGCTTCGATGATGGCGTCGGGCTGGCCGCCGTTCTCGCCGGCCCACATGGCGCCGAACACTTCGCGCGCGATCTTGTTGGAGATGGTGCCGTCGATGATGCGGTTGATCAGCGCGGCCAGGGCCGGCGCCTGCACCGGCGCGTCGGCGATGGCCTTTTCTTCCTTGTTCAGGGTGGCGGCCACTTCGCCCATGATCCAGTTGGCGGCCAGCTTGGCCTGACCGGCCGGCAGCGCGTGCGCCACGGCTTCGAAGTAGGCGGCCAGGTCGCGGCTGACGGTCAGTTGCGCGGCGTCGTAGGCCGGCAGGCCGTACTCGGATTCGAAGCGGGCGCGCTGGGCGGCCGGCAGCTCGGGCATGGCGGCGCGGACCTCGTCGACCCATTCGCGCGAGATCACCAGCGTGGGCAGGTCGGGATCGGGGAAGTAGCGGTAGTCGTGCGCGTCTTCCTTGCTGCGCATGCTGCGGGTTACGTCGTGGTCGGCGTCGTACAGGCGGGTTTCCTGGACCACGGTGCCGCCGTCCTCGATCAGCTCGATCTGGCGCCGCGCTTCATAGGTGATGGCGCGTTCCAGGAAGCGGAACGAGTTGACGTTCTTGATCTCGGTGCGGGTGCCGAATTCCTTTTGGCCGACCGGGCGCACGGAGACGTTGGCGTCGCAGCGGAACGAGCCTTCCTGCATATTGCCGTCGCAGATGCCGAGCCACACCACCAGGCTGTGCAGGGCACGGGCGTAGGCCACGGCCTCGGCGGCCGAGCGCATTTCCGGTTCCGTGACGATTTCCAGCAACGGCGTGCCGGCGCGGTTCAGGTCGATGCCGCTGGCCGGCGAGCCGTTGGCCAGGGTGAAATTGTCGTGCGAGGATTTGCCCGCGTCTTCTTCCAGGTGCGCGCGCGTCAGGTTGACGGTCTTTTCTTCCTCGCCGACGAAGAACGACAGCGAACCGCCCACCACCACCGGCAGCTCGTACTGGCTGATCTGGTAGCCCTTGGGCAGGTCCGGGTAGAAGTAGTTCTTGCGAGCGAACACCGAGCGCGGCGCGATCTCGGCGCCGACCGCCAGGCCGAAGCGGATGGCGCGTTCGGCGGCGCCGCGGTTCATGACCGGCAAGCTGCCCGGCAGGGCCAGGTCGACCTCGTTGGCGTGGGTGTTGGGCGCGGCGCCAAATTCGGTGCTGCTGCCCGAAAAGATCTTGGAGTCGGTGGAAAGCTGGGTGTGCGTTTCCAGGCCGATGACGATTTCCCAGTTCATGCTTAGGCGTCCTGCTGGGCCGGCGTGGCCTTGTGCCACGTCGTGACTTGTTGGTAGCGGTCGGCGATGGCCAGGAGGCGGCCTTCGTCGAAGTAATTGCCGATGATCTGCAGGCCGACGGGGCGCTTGGCGCCGGCGCCGGTGCCGAAACCGCAAGGGATCGACATGGCCGGCAGGCCTGCCAGACTGACGCCCAGCGTGTAGACGTCGGCCAGCCAGTCGGCGGTGGGATCGTCGCGGTTGTCGCCGATGTTCTTGGCGACCGTGGGGGTCACCGGGCCCATGATGACGTCGCACTGGTCGGCGAAGGCACGCTGGAAGTCCTGGGCGATCATGCGGCGCAGGCGCTGGGCCTGCAGGTAATAGGCGTCGTAATAGCCATGCGACAGCACGTAGGTGCCGATCAGGATGCGGCGCTTGACCTCGTCGCCGAAGCCTTCGGCGCGCGAGCGGCTGATCATCTCGTTCAGGTCGCCGTACTGCTTGGCGCGGTGGCCGTAGCGCACGCCGTCGTAGCGCGCCAGGTTGCTGGAGGCTTCGGCGGGGGCGATGACGTAGTAGGCGGGGATGGCCAGCTCGGTGCGCGGCAGCGACACCGGCACGCGCACCGCGCCCAGGGCCTCGAACTGTTCCAGGGCGGCCTGGACCGCGGCGGCCACATCCGGCGCCAGGCCGGCGCCGAAGTATTCCTCGGGCACGCCGATGCGCAGGCCCTTCAGGGGCTGGCTGCCGGCGGCGTCGAATTTGCCTTGCGCGGCATCGAAATCGCGCCGCACGCGGCCCGGCTCGTTGGCGGCGGCATCGCATTTCTCCAGGCTGGTGGCGTCGCGCGGATCGAAGCCGCTGATGACATCCAGCAGTTCAAGCAGGTCGCGGCTGCTGGGGGCCAGGGGGCCGGCCTGGTCCAGGCTGGAGCCGAAGGCGACCATGCCGTAGCGCGACACGGTGCCGTAGGTCGGCTTGATGCCGCTGACGCCGCACAGCGCGGCGGGCTGACGCACGGAGCCGCCGGTGTCGGTGCCGGTGGCGGCGGCCACCAGGCGGGCGGCGACGGCCGCGGCCGAACCGCCCGACGAGCCGCCGGGCACGGCGGCCGGATCCCAGGGGTTGCGGACCGCGCCGTAGGCCGAGTTCTCGTTGCCCGAACCCATGGCGAATTCGTCGCAATTGAGCTTGCCCAGCGACACGGCGCCGGCGGCCTGCAGGCGCTCGACCACGGTGGCATCGAACGGGCTGACGTAGCCGTCCAGCATCTTGCTGCCGGCGGTGGTGCGCCAGCCGCGCGTGACGAAGGCGTCCTTGTGGGCGATGGGCACGCCGGCCAGCGGACCGGCATTGTCGGCGGCCAGCGCGGCATCGGCGGCGCGGGCCTGGGCCAGCGTCAATTCGGCGTCAATATGTAAGAAGGCGTTCAGGCCGCTGGCCGCCTCGGCGGCCGCCAGCGAGCTTTGCGCCAGTTCGACGGCGCTGACCTGGCGTTGGGCGAGGGCCGCGCGCAGGGCGGCGATCCCCTCGAATTGGGTATGCAGGGCGGGTTGGGTCATGGCTTAGTCGAGAACCTTGGGGACCAGGAAAAGGCCGTCCTGGGCGTCGGGGGCGTTGGCCAGCAGTTCGGCGCGGCGAGCCTCCGAAGCGGTTTCGGTGACGGCGTCCTGGCGCAGGCGCAGCACGATGTCCTCGTGGGCCGACAGCGGGTGGGCCAGGGGTTCGACGCCCTGGGTGTCAACGGCCTGCAGCCGTTCGATCAGGTGGAGGATGCCGTTGAGTTCGGCCTGCGCGTGGGCGCGCTGGTCCGGGGTCAGTTCGATTCTGGCCAGCCTGGCAATGCGGGCCACATCTGTGTCATTGAGCGCCATGGGGAGTGCGAATATCGAGAAGCGGAGGCCGCGGGGCGGGACTGGGCAGTATGCACATGCCAAACCCGTTACAAAGCTTGAATAGCCTGCATTTATGCGCTATTTCCTGGGAAATTATAAGTTATGATTCACGGTTTAATCGCCGTGATGACAGGCGCACCCTGGCTTTCCTGGGTCGTACGCCCCGCGGCATGACCCCAATTCCCCCCAGAATTTAGCTGAGCTCCCATGTTCGGATTCCTGCGCAGTTATTTTTCCAGCGATATGGCGATCGACCTCGGTACCGCCAATACGCTGATCTACGTCCGCGGCAAGGGCATCGTGCTCGATGAGCCCTCCGTGGTCGCTATCCGTCATGAAGGCGGGCCTCACGGCAAGAAGATCATCCAGGCCGTCGGCCACGAAGCCAAGCAGATGCTCGGCCGCGTTCCCGGCAACATCGAGGCCATCCGGCCCATGAAGGACGGCGTCATCGCCGACTTCACGGTCACCGAGCAGATGCTCAAGCAGTTCATCCGCATGGTGCACCCCCGCAATATGCTGGCGCCCAGCCCGCGCATCATCGTCTGCGTGCCCTGCGGGTCCACCCAGGTCGAACGCCGCGCCATCCGCGAATCGGCCCTCGGCGCCGGCGCGTCCCACGTATTCCTGATCGAAGAACCCATGGCAGCCGCCATCGGCGCCGGCCTGGCCGTCTCGGACGCCAGCGGCTCCATGGTCGTGGACATCGGAGGCGGCACCACCGAAGTGGCGGTCATCTCGCTGGGCGGCATGGTCTACAAGGGTTCGGTGCGCGTCGGCGGCGACAAGTTCGACGAGGCAATCGTCAACTACATCCGCCGCAATTACGGCATGCTGATCGGTGAACCCACCGCCGAACTCATCAAGAAGGAAATCGGCTCGGCGTTCCCGGGTTCCGAAGTCCGCGAAATCGAAGTCAAGGGCCGCAACCTGGCCGAGGGCGTTCCGCGCAGCTTCACGGTCTCGTCCAACGAGATCCTGGAATCGCTGACCGACCCGCTCAACCAGATCGTCTCGGCCGTCAAGATCGCCCTGGAGCAGACGCCGCCCGAACTGGGCGCCGACATCACCGACAAGGGCATCGCCCTGACCGGTGGCGGCGCGCTGCTGCGCGACCTCGACCGCCTGCTGCAGGAAGAAACCGGCCTGCCGGTGGTGGTCGCCGATGATCCCCTGACCTGCGTCGTGCGTGGTTGCGGCGAGGCGCTGGAACACCTTGAGAAACTGGGCGCCATCTTCATCAACGACTAATCCCGCCCGCCAGCCCGGAGCCCCGCTTTTCCACGGCTCCGGCCGCTGCGGGGGCAGCGGGCGCGGGTGCCCGGGCTGAAATTCATGCAACGACAAGGGACACCTCCCCTATTCAGGCGCGGCCCTCCGGCAGAGGTGCGGCTGGTCATCCTGGTTGTCCTCGCACTGGCTTTGATCATCATGGATTCGCAGTGGCGCATGCTGGAACCGGCGCGCCGGGCGATGTCCGTGGCGCTGTATCCCTTCCAGCGCGCCGTCATGGCGCCGCGCGACCTGGTCCAGCAGGTCAACGAGTGGGTCAATGCCGCCAACCTCATCCGCAGTGAAAACGAAGCCCTGCAGCGCCAGCGCATCGAACTGGCCCAAGTGGCCACGCACGCCGCGCAACTGGCTGCCGAAAACGCCCAGTTGCGCCGCCTGCTTGGCGTGACCGACACGGTGGCGCAATCCGCGGTGGTGGTCGAGGTGCTGTACGAACCCTCCAACGCGTTCAACCAGCGGCTGGTGTTCAACAAAGGCAGCAAGGCCGGCCTGGCGCCTGGCATGCCGGTGATCGACGAAGGCGGCGTGGTCGGCCAGATCGTGCGGGTGACGCCGATGACCGCCGAGGCCGCCCTGGTCACCGACGAGCAGGTTTCGATTCCGGTGCAATTGCTGCGCAATGGCTTGCGGCTGATCGCCTTTGGCGGGAACTCTCCCGGCAAGATGGAGGTCCGTTACCTTGCCGCCAATGCCGACATCAAGGAAGGCGATACGATCGTCACCAGTGGTGTCGGCGGCCTGTTTCCGGCCGGCCTGCCGGTGGCCAAGGTGACCTCGGTCGAACGCGATACCGCATCCGGCTTCGCGCGCGCGATATGCGAGCCACTGGCCCACCCTGAACGCTATCGCCACTTCCTGGTCCTTCAGGTGGATGTGGAACGTGCCGAGTCCAACCGTCAGGAGGTCGATTCCGGTGGATCGGACTAACCAACAAGCTTCCGGCCAACCCCGCCGCCGGCTGGGCACGCCCAGCAATGTGCAGCCCGAGCGCCTGTCGGGCCCGGCGCACGCTGTGTTCGTCTGGGGCACCATCCTGCTGGTGTGGCTGGTGTCGCTGCTGCCGTGGCGCCTGTGGCAGGGCGCGCCCGACGTGCTGATCCTGATCATCGCCTTCTGGTGCGTGCATGAGCCGCGGCGCATCGGCCTGTTCACCGCGTTCTGCTTCGGCTTGCTGATGGACGTGCACGATGCCGGCCTGCTGGGCGAACACGCGCTGTCCTATACCTTGGTCGCCTATGGCGCCGTGGTGCTGCATCGCCGCCTGCAACGCTTCGATCTCTGGAGCCAGGCAATGCATATGTTGCCGGTCTTCCTCATCGCGCGGCTGCTGACCCAGGTCATCCATGCCTGGCTGGCCGGCAAATGGCCGGGCTGGGATTGGAGCATCAGCGTGGCCATTACGGCCGCCCTGTGGCCGCTGGCGGGCTGGGTGCTGCACTTGCCGCAGCGCGCCGACGACGACGCCGAATCTTCTTCCGCCTGACGGCGGCGCCGCGTCCCATGTTCGAATTCAAGAAAACCGGCCAGCAGCAGAAGCAGCGCTTCCGCTTGCGCGCCTGGGTGGGCGGCATCTTCGCGCTGGCCTGCTTTGGCGTGCTGGTGGGGCGGTTCTGGTATTTGCAGGTCGACCGCTACGAAGGCCTGTCCGAGCGCGCCGACCGCAACCGCATCGCGGTGGTGCCGATTCCGCCGCGACGTGGCGAGATCCTGGATCGCAACGGTGAGGTGCTGGCCCGCAACTACCGCACCTACACGCTGGAAGTGGTGCCGGCCCAGGCCGGCAACATGAACGCCTTGTTCGAGCGCCTGACCCAGGTGGTCTACATCAGCCCGGCAGACCAGCGCCGCTTCAAGCGGCGCGCGGCCGAATCCAGCCGCTATGCCAGCCTGCAACTGCGCAACAATCTGAACGATACCGAGGCGGCCTGGTTCGCCGCCCACGCCTTCCAGTTCCCCGGCGTCGAGCTGCGCGCCCGTTGGGTGCGCGAGTACCCGCAAGGGCAGTCCGCCGCCCACGTGGTCGGCTATATCGGCCGCATCGCCGAAGGCGATATCGAGGAACTCGAGCGCGGCGGGCAGTTGGGCAACTATCGTGGCACCGACGTCATCGGCAAGAAAGGCATCGAGAAGACCTGGGAAGAGGCGCTGCATGGCCGCACCGGCCTCGAAGAAGTCGAAGTGACGGCTGGTGGCCGGCCGATGCGCACCCTGCGCCGCATCGATCCGGTGCCCGGGTCGGACATCATGCTGTCGATCGACATGGGCCTGCAGAAAGTGGCTGAGGAAGCCTTCGAAGGCCAGCGCGGCGCATTGGTGGCGATCGATCCCGATACCGGCGAGGTTCTGGCCTTCGTGTCGCAGCCGTCGTTCGACCCAAACCTGTTCGTCGACGGCATCGACGTGGACAACTGGCGCATGCTGAACGAGTCGCCGGACCATCCGCTGATCAACCGGCCGCTTTACGGCACCTATCCGATCGGCTCGACCTACAAGCCCTTCGTCGGCCTGGCGGCGCTGGAACTGGGCAAGCGCCGCGCCACGGACCGCATTTCCGACCCGGGCTATTTCGAGTTCGGCGGGCAGAAGTTCCGCAACGCCGGCGGGGCCGCCTATGGCATGACCGACATGCACAAGGCCATCGTGGTGTCGTCGGACACGTATTTCTATTCGCTTGGCCCCGAGATCGGCGTGAACGCGCTGCACGATTTCACCAAGCAGTTCGGCTTCGGCCAGATCACCGGCATCGATCTCGAAGGCGAGAAACGCGGCGTGTTGCCGTCCACCGAATGGAAGCGCGCGGCTTACAAGGACAAGGAACGCCAGCGCTGGTACGCTGGCGAGACCATTTCGGTGGCGGTAGGCCAGGGTTACAACGCGTTCACCCTGTTGCAGTTGGCGCAGGGCACTTCGACCCTGGCCAACAACGGCCTCTACCGCCGTCCGCACCTGGTGCATGCGGTGCGCGATCCGCGCTCCGGCGTGGCCAAACCTTCCGAGTCCGCGCCCGACTACCGCATCCCGCTCAAGCAGGCCAACGTCGATGTCATCAAGAACGCCATGGCCGATGTCGTGCGGGTCGGCACCGCGCGCCGCGCTTTCGCCAACGCGCCGTACCAGGCCGCCGGCAAGACCGGCACGGCCCAGGTGTTCAGCCTGCGTGGCGGCCATTACCGCGCCAGCGCCATTGACGAACGCTTGCGCGACCATGCGCTGTTCATGGGCTTCGCGCCGCTCGAGCATCCCCGCATCGCGGTCGCGCTGATCGTCGAGAACGCCGGCTGGGGCGCCAGCGTGGCCGCGCCGGTGGCGCGCAAGGTCTTCGACTACTGGCTGGCCAAGGAGCGCCAGGACAAGGTCGCGGGGCCGGACCGCAACGCATCCCTGGCCTCGGTCGAAACCATAACTTCCGACGTGGTGCGCCAACGATGAAGCGTCTCGGCCTTATCCTGCTGCGCATCTTCACGGCCTTCGACTGGCCGCTGCTGGCGATTCTGCTGATGTTCGCCGCGCTTGGCCTGACCGTCATGCATTCCGCGGTGGGCGGCACCGACTGGCGCTTCGCCGAGCAGTCGCGCAATTTCATCATCGCCTTCTTCGCCATGTGGACCATGGCGCTGATTCCGCCCAAGTGGCTGATGAAGCTGGCCCTGCCGTTTTACGTAGTGGGCGTGGTGCTGTTGCTGGGGGTGGAGTTCTTCGGCGAAACCAGCAAGGGGGCGACGCGCTGGCTCAACCTGGGCGTGACGCGAATCCAGCCGTCCGAGATGATGAAGATCGCGGTGCCCATGATGCTGGCCTGGTACTTCCAGCGCCACGAGGGCGCGGTCCGGATCCGCGACTTCCTGGCCGCCGCCGCGATGCTCGCGGCCCCCTTCGCCCTGATCGTGCTGCAGCCCGACCTGGGCACCGCGCTGCTGGTGTTCGGCGCCGGTTTCTTCGTCATCTACTTCGCCGGCCTGTCATTCAAGCTGCTGGTCCCGGTCATGCTGGCCGGCATCATCGCCATCGGCACGCTGGTGTATTACGAAGACCAGTTGTGCGAACCGGATGTCAACTGGGTGGTGCTGCACGATTACCAGAAACACCGCGTCTGCACGCTGCTCAATCCCAGTTCCGATCCGCTCGGCAAGGGTTTCCACACGATCCAGTCGATGATCGCCGTCGGTTCGGGCGGTGTCTACGGCAAGGGCTACATGAAGGGCACCCAGACCCACCTGGACTTCATTCCGGAACGCACGACCGACTTCATCTTCGCCGTCTACGCCGAGGAGTTCGGCCTGTACGGCGGCATTGCCATCCTGGTGCTGTACGGCCTGATGATGGCCCGCGGCCTGACCATCGCTTCGCGCGCATCATCGCAGTTCGGGCGGTTGCTGTCCGGGGCGTTGACGATGATGCTGTTCATTTACGTGTTCGTGAATGTGGGCATGGTGACGGGGATTCTGCCTGTCGTTGGCGTGCCATTGCCGTTCATGAGCTATGGGGGGACAGCCTTGTTCACCATGGGGATCGCGTTTGGGATCATGATGAGCATCAGTCGGCATCGGTCGGTCAAAAGCTGAGCGTTTTGCGTCGTAGGCCGCCCGGTGCGGGTGGCGCACGGGTGGGCGCGCCTACGATTGCGGCCCGGAGCGTTCGCTCCGGACTTCCCCTTACTCAACCTCGTTGCCGCCTACGGCGGCTGCCTTCGGTTTCCGTCGGGCGCATCTGACGGCGCGGCCACCCGTGCGCCACCCGTCCCGGGCTACCGGTTTCGAGAAATGTGGCGCTGCTGCAGCGCGGGGTAAGGAGAGAGTCTTGCGTCGCCCGCCGTTGACGGCCGCGCGGGCGGCCATCAACGTCATACATGATGTGAGGCGTCGGGGTGGTGTTCGCTGCGCGCCAATTTCTCGACGCCCCTCATCGCGTATGCCCCAAAAGGCCGCCCGCGCGGCCGGCTTTGGGCGGGCCTCGCAAGATCCTCTCCTCCATTCCAGCCGTTGGCAAAAACGCCAAGTACACAGCTCGTCCCTGCAATGGCGAAACCAAGACGACATGAGCCCGCCAACGCAACGGGCGGCTCAAGAACCCTTGAGCCGCCCGCAAATACCAACAACCTACAAACCCCTCAAGGCAACGCGTCAGCCACCCCAACGTCCGCGGCCAGCTTCTTCAACCCCTCCCAGATGGGCGGCGCAAATTCCAGCGAATCCGCGTTCAGCTCCCGATTGCGGGCTTCATACTCGCCCGGGTACTGAACCCTATCCACGCCCGGTTGCGGCGGGCAGGCATGCAGGTAGTCGATGAACGCGCCCACCTCCATCGAGCGCCAGTCCGTATTGAAGTCCACCTGCGGATCCAGCAGCAGCGCGAACATGTTGTTCGTGGCCACCCCGTTGCGCGGGTGTTCCGGCTGGATCGTGCCGCCGCCGGACAGCACGCCCGCCAGCAGCTCGGCCACCAGGCCCATCGCGTAACCCTTGTGGCCGCCGAACGGCAGCAGCGCGCCCGGCGGATCGGTGAACAGCGCGCCCGGGTCCGTGGTCGGGTTGCCTTGCGCGTCGATCAGCGATCCCGGCGGCGCCTGTTCGCCCTTGGCCGCCAGCACGCGCGCCTTGTTCACCGCGATCGAGCTGGTCGCCATGTCGACGATGAACGGCGGGCGGCCACCCGGCAGCGGTCCGGCAAAGCACAGCGGATTGGTCGTCAGGCAGGCGCGTGCGCCGCCGAACGGCGCCACCGTGGGCGAGCGGTTGACCACGTTGGTGAAGGCCAGCAGGATCAGGCCCTTGGCCGCCACCATCTCGCCATAGTGGCCCATGCGGCCCAGGTGGTGGCTGCGGCGTAGCGTCAGGATGCACTGGCCGTGCGCCTGGGTGCGCTCGATGGCCTTCTCGATCACGACCTTGCCGATGTACTGGCCCAGGCCGTTGTGGCCGTCATAGGCCAGCATGGCGCCGCGGTCATTGAGCAGCTCGGGACGGCCGTCGGCCTGCGCCAGGCCTTCGCTCAGCACCCGGCGGTAGTTGGTCAGGATCGACAGGCCGTGGCTGGTGTAGCCGACCCGGTCGGACTCGACCAGGTGCTCGGCCACGTCGCGGGCGATGTCTTCCGGCACGCCTTGCGCCATCAGCACGCGGCGGCCGTATTCATTGGCTTGGGCGATGGAGATCTTCATGATGCGACCTTACAGCCAGCCGAGCCAACGCCAGTAGGTCATGCCCATCAGCATCATCAGCGCGTAGCCGATGATGGTGACCAGGATGCCGACCTTGGCGAACTGCTTGGCGTTGAAGGTTTCCGTGCCCAGGCACACCATGTTCTGCGGCGCGTTGATCGGCAGGATGAAACCGTAGCTCACCACGAAACCCAGCAGCATGGTCATGCCCAGGCGGCTGAAGTCGCCCGGCAGCGTGGCCAGCACCGAGATCAGGATCGGCAGCATGGCCGAGGTCAGCGCGGTGGCGCTGGCAAAGCCCAGGTGGATGATGATCAGGAAGGCGGCCAGGATCGCGAAGATGGCGAGCGGGCCGAGGTGGTCCAGGCCGGTGTGCGCCACCACCTGGTTGCCCAGCCATTGGCCGGCCTGCGTGGTCAGCAACGCGGTGCCCAGGCTGATGCCGACGCCGAACACGATCACGGTGCCCCATGGAATGCGCGATTGCACGTCTTTCCAGGTCATCACGCCAAAGCGCGGCAGCAGCAGCAGGACCAGGCCGAAGTAGGTGGTGGAGGTGGTGTCGAACTTGTGCAGCTTGCCTTCGGTGGACCAGAACAGCAGCAGCATGACGGACACGGCCATCAGGCGCTTCTGCGCGCCGGTCATGGGGCCGAGTTCGAGCAGCGATTTCTCGACGGCTTCCTTGCCTCCGGCGATGCTGTCGCTTTCCGGCGGCAGCAGCTTGAGCACGATGACGATCAGCACGGCTGACATGATCAGCGACCAGGGCGCGCCGGCGATCAGCCAGTCCGACCAGGCCACGCGCTGGCCCAGCATCTTCTCCATGAAACCGACGGTCAGCAGGTTCTGGGCGGCGGCGGTCTGGATGCCGACGTTCCAGATGCTGGTGGCCTGCGCCACGATGATCATGATGCCGGCGGCGATGTTCGAGCGCCGGTCCACGCCGAAGGCCGCGATCACGCCCATCATGATGGGCACCACGGCGGCGCTGCGGGCGGTGGCGCTGGGCACCACCAGGCTCAGCACGATGGTCACGGCGATACATCCGATCAGGATGCGGCGCGTGCTGGTGCCGACCTTGGACAGCGTCACCAGCGCGATGCGCCGGTCCAGCCCGGTGAAGGTCATGGCCGCGGCGATGAACAGCGCCCCGGTCACCAGCGCCAGCGCCGAGTTGGAGAAGCCTGTCAGCGCCATGCTGATGGCGGCCGATGTGCCATAGACGACCTGAGGGTCCTTGACGGTGGGCGCGGTGCCCAGCAGGAAGGCCATCAACGTCGTGATCATGATCGCGCTGGCTTCGTAGGACACGGCTTCCGTGATCCATACCACCACCGCGAACGCCAGGATGGCCAGCATGCGATGGCCGGCGACCGGCAGATCGGCAGGCAATGGCAACATCAGCACGCCGATCATGACGAGGAAGCCGGCCACCAAGCCGATCGGGATTTTGCTTTTCTTGGGGGCTTGCGAGGCAGGGACAGCGGTTTCCGCGGTCATATCCATCTCCGGTTGAGGTCAAACTGGCGGTACGCCGCTCTCAAGCCTGGGGCTCGATCAAAGCGAAGTACCGACGCTACAGAATGATCGTGACGGCATTAAGGAAAACCCGTATTGATGCGTGTCAATCAGAGAAGCAATCGTACTTGTCGGAAACCTGATCAGGGGATTATGCTCGTCGGCTCGCGATCCCCGCAACCCTGCGAATGTTGCGTAAATACCAACAAATAAGGGCGTGTCAGGGGCTTCTGCGCATTAATTCGTTCGTGTTGACAAGCGAATAGGCCACAGGCCGACGTCAACCAAGGGCCAGGCGCAACTGTTCGTCCAGGTGCAGCGTGGGGGCGACGCGCCAGCCGCTCTGGGCATAGCGCAACCAGCGCCCCAGCACCAGGTGGGTCAGCAGGCTCGCATGCGCGGCCACGTTGGCTTCGGGCGGCAGGCCGCCATCGGTGACGGCGATGCGCAGCGACTGCTTCAAGGATGCCTCGATGCGGTCGTTGATGTGATTGATCCGTTCCTGCAGGCGGTTGTCCTCGGTGACCAGGGCGTCGCCCGTCAGGACCCGCGTCATGCCGCGGTTGCGTTCCGAGAACGTCAACAGCATCGCCACCGTCTGGTGCGCCTGCGACAGGCCGTAGGGTTCGGCGCTGGCGATCTGGTTCACGAGCGTGAAGATGCTGGTCTCGATGAATTCGATCAGCCCTTCGAACATCTGCGCCTTGCTGGCGAAATGGCGATAGAGGGCCGCCTCCGAGACCGCCAGCCGCGCGGCCAAGGCCGCCGTGGTGATACGCGAGGCGTGCGGCTGCTCCAGCATCTCGGCCAGGGTCTGCAGAATCTGGGTCTTGCGCTCGCCGGGTTTGCTCGCCATGGACGGGTCTGGTTCTACGCAGGCTGACGGTGGAAGTGGGGAAGGCGCTGGCGCTCAACCCCGCAGGGGACGCCGGCGCAGCAGCAGTTCACTGACGGAGTTTACCCGCAAGTCGACATAGGCCGGCCGCTGCGAGCGGCCGCGGGCGAAGGGCGTGCCGGGATGGAACACATGCACGGTACGCAGCCCCGCGCGGCGGGCGCCGCGCAGGTTGGCGAGCGTGTCTTCGACCAGCACCGCCCGGCGCGCCGGCACGCCTTCGCGCGCCAGCACATGGCGCAACAGCGCGGGCGATGGCTTGGGGCGGAATTCACCGTGCAGGCGCATGTGCTCGATGGCCCACAGGCTGTCGAACTGGCGCAGGATGCCCAGCCGCCGCAGCACGGCGCGTGCGTAATGCAGCGGCGCGTTGGTCAGCAGAACCTTGCGGCCGGGCAGTTGCCGCAGCTTGTAGGCCAGCGCTTTCTCGGCGCGCACCAGCGGGTCGACATCGAAGTCATGGCTGCGGTGCAGAAAGGCGTGCGGGTCGATGCCGTGGTGACGCACCATGCCGATCATCGTCGCGCCATAGCGCTGCCAGTACTGCTTGCGCACGGCGTTGGCGGTGTCGATGTCCACATCCAGCGCCTCGGCCACGGCCATGGTCATGCCGCGGTCGATCTGCGGGAAGATGGCGTGGGAGGTATCGTGGAGCGTGTTGTCCAGATCGAACAGCCACAGGCGCTCCGAGGCGCCCGTGGCCATGCGGCGCGAGCGGCGCTGGCGCACCGCCGGCCGCAGCAGGGTGCGCAGCGCCCGCATCAGTGCGAGCTGATCATCGTGCCAACGCCTTGGTCGGTCAGGATTTCCAGCAGCAGGCAGTGCGGCACGCGGCCGTCGACGATGTGCACCGAGTTGACGCCGTTCTTGGCGGCATCCAGCGCGGACGAGATCTTGGGAAGCATGCCGCCCGAGATGGTGCCGTCGGCGAACAGCTCGTCGATGGTCTGGGCCGACAGGCTGCGCAGCAGCTTGCCCGCCTTGTCCAGCACGCCCGGGGTGTTGGTCAGCATCAGCAGCTTTTCGGCGCCCAGCACTTCGGCCATCTTGCCGGCGACCACGTCGGCGTTGATGTTGTAGGCGGTGCCGTCCTCGCCGTACCCAATGGGCGAGATGACCGGGATGAACTGGTCATCCTGCAGGGCCTTGACCACCGCCGGCTCGACCAGGGTGATGTCGCCGACGTAACCGATGTCGATCGGCTCGGCGGGATTCTCCTTGTTGGCCATCAACTTCTTCTGGGCCTGGATCAGCCCGCCGTCCTTGCCGGTCAGGCCCACGGCCTTGCCGCCGACCTCGTTGATCATCATGACGATGTCCTGCTGGACCTGGCCGCCCAGCACCCATTCGACCACTTCCATGGTCTCGGCATCGGTGACGCGCATGCCCTGGATGAAGGTGCCCTGCTTGCCGATGCGGCGCAGCGCGTCGTCGATCTGCGGACCGCCGCCGTGCACCACCACCGGGTTCAGCCCCACCAGCTTGAGCAACACCACGTCATGCGCGAAGCTGCGCTGCAGGCGCTCTTCCGTCATGGCGTTGCCGCCGTACTTGACCACGATGGTTTTGCCGTGGAATCGTCGGATATAAGGCAGTGCTTCGGAGAGCACCGCGGCTTTGACAGCGGGAGACGAGACGGCAGCAGGGTCGGGGGTGTCGGTCATGGCAGCTAAGTCGGCAATAAGTAGGGTATGAAAGTTAGAGGTTGAAAGCCCGCGCCGGTGATGGCGCCAAGGCATCGCCCCCCAATGGGGGCGTGGGGTCCGGCAGTAAAAAATGCCTGCACAGGAACGCGTTGGCAACGCGGTAGCGCAAGCATACGACGGATTGTAGTACCCGCAGGTTTCTTATGCTTTAAACCCATGATCATATGCCCGACAAATAACCGGCATTGGGGTAAATTGGGGGCGTTTTCGCAACGGAGCGCTCCTCACGAGGGGGATTCTCCACACCGGCAGGGCATTTGCCCCCAATTCCTACCTATAAAAGAGGCAACTCATGCGTTTGAATTTCGTCCGTTCCGCCCTGATCGCGTCGGCTTTGCTGGTGGCGGCCACCGCCGCCCATGCCGAAAAAATCGTGGTGGGCGCCACCCAGGTGCCGCACGCCGAGATCCTGGAGGTGGTCAAGCCGCAGCTGGCCAAGGAAGGCGTGGATCTCGACATCAAGGTGTTCAACGACTACGTCCAGCCCAACCTGCAGTTGGTGGACAAGCAGCTCGACGCCAATTTCTTCCAGCACAAGCCTTACCTGGATACCTTCAACAAGGATCGCAAGGCGACGCTGGTGCCGGTCGCGCTGGTGCATGTCGAGCCCTTTGGCGGCTATTCGAAGAAGATCAAGAGCCTGTCCGAGCTGAAGGACGGCGCCATTGTCGCCATCCCCAATGATCCGTCCAATGGCGGCCGCGCGCTGGTGTTGCTGCAGAAGCAGGGCATCATCAAGCTGAAGGACCCGGCCAACATCCTGGCGACCGCCGCCGACGTGGTCGAGAATCCCAAGAAGCTGAAGTTCCGCGAACTCGAGGCCGCCATGCTGCCGCGCTCGCTGGACGACGTCGATCTGGCCCTGATCAATACCAACTATGCGCTGGAAGCCGGCCTGGTGCCGACCAAGGACGCGCTGTTCATCGAAGGCGCCGATTCGCCTTACGCCAACATCCTGGTGACCCGCGCCGATAACAAGGACGCGCCGGGAATCAAGAAGCTGGTCGATGCGCTGCACTCGCCCGAGGTGAAGAAGTTCATTCTCGACAAGTACAAGGGCGCAGTGGTGCCGGCGTTCTGATAGCGGCGGGCCCATCACCCTGTGCACGAACCGCCCGCCGATGCGGGCGGTTTCTTTTCAGGCATCGGCCTGTGTTTGGCCTGGGGCATGACGGAGCGCCGTGGCCTGGCCGCGGGCCGCTTTGCGCCAGGGCGCGGCCAAATGAAAACCGCCCGGCGGGCGGGCGGTCGAGCGAGGCGGCGGGAATGGTGGGTTCAACCCGCCGCCAGGGCCTTTTCGACGGTGGCGTGGAACTCGGCCACATCGTATTCACCCAGGTAGCGCTTGATGATGCGTCCCTGCTTGTCGATGAGAAAGGCCGTGGGCGTCAGGCGGATGTCGCCAAAGGCGCGGGCGATGTCGCCCTTGGTGTCCAGCGCCACCGGGAAGGGCAGCTTGCGGCTCTCGGTGAAGTTGAGCACGTAGTTGGGCGGATCGTAGTCCATGGCCACCGCAATGGCCTCGTAACCCTTGCCCGCGTACTCGTTGTAGGCGGAGATGGTCTCGGGCATCTGCTTGACGCAGGTGACACAGCTGGTGGCCCAGAACTTCACCAGCACCACTTTGCCGCGCAAGTCCTGCATGGAGAAGGTCTTGCCGTCCAGCGTGGTGAAGGTTACGTTGGGCGCGGTCTGTGCCGGGCGCATGACGAACCAGGCGCCGATGCCGACCGCCACCAGGACGGCCAGGGCTACGATGGCTTTTTTCATTTGATGGGCATGGCCTCTACGGCGCTGCCACCGCTGCTGGGCGCGTTGCTGCTGTCGGCAGCGCCCGCGCCGCTCTCGATGGGGGCCTTGGTTTCCGTGGTGGCCGATTGGCCGCCGCTGTTCGACAGGCGGATCGCTTCCTCACGGCTGATGATTTCGAACAGTTTAACCACCTTTGCCACGCCGCTCAGGTCCGCCACGGCATTGGCGGCGTAGTCGCCCTCGGCCTGCGTCACCTTGCCCATCAGGTAGACCACGCTGTGGTCGGTGGTGACGGCGATGGTGCCGGAGGGCACGTACTTGGTGTTGAGCAGGGCGGTCTTGGCCTTGGAGGTGAGCCAGGTGTCGTTCGAGCGCACGCCGAAGGACGCGATCGGACCGACGTTGAGCTGGTTGATCACCTGCTTGACGTTCTCGACGCCCTGGGCGATGGCGGTGGCCTGGGACTTGGCTTCCTCGGTGGGCACGTCGCCGGTCAGCAGCAGGTGGCCGCTGTAGGCCATGGCATTGACCCGCGCCGTGTCTCCCAGCTTTTGCGAGATCTGGCTCTGGGCCTTGAAGGCCATGTTCTGGTCTTCGAGCTGGATGCCGGAGGTGCGCCGGTCGGTCACCACCACGGCGGTGGTGGCGGCCGCCCCCCCGACGATCAGGGGCGCGCAGGCGGACAGCGACAGGGTGGCGCCGGACAGGGCCGCGGCAAGCAGCAGGGGGCGGGCGGCGGTGCGGACGTCAGAAATCATTCGGTGTCTCCAAGCAGAAGAGCGTCAATGCCGTCGCAAAGCGCATGCAACAACAGTATATGGACTTCCTGGATGCGCATGGTGCGATCGCTGGGAACACAGAGATGGACGTCCATTGGCGTGATGAGTTCCCCCATCACGCCGCCGCCCTTGCCGGTCAGGGCCAGCACATGCATCTCGCGGCTGGCGGCCGCTTCCATGGCACGCACTACATTGGGCGAGTTGCCGCTGGTGGAAATGGCCACCAGCACGTCGCCGGCCTGGCCGAAGGCGTTCACCTGCCGTTCGAAGACCTCGTCGAAGCCATAATCGTTGCCGACGGCGGTCAGGATCGAGGTATCGGTGTTCAGGGCGATGCCGGCCAGGGGCAGGCGTTCGCGCTCGAAGCGGCCCACCAGCTCGGCGATGAAATGTTGCGCGTCGGCAGCCGAGCCGCCGTTGCCGCAGGCCAGAATCTTGCCGTTGTTGGCCAGGGCGCCGAACAGCACGTCCACGGCGATCGCCAGCGGCTCGGCCAGCACGTTCATGCTTTGTTCGTACGTGGCCATGGCGTCGCGGAAGTGCGACGTCATTCGAGAGGTCATATCCATGGGCGCGATTATCTCACGGGCGGGCCGGGATCAAGCCAGCTCGAAGGCGGCGCGCAGCCACTGGACCCGGTCGCCGTCGAACACCACCGCGTCGAAGCGGGCGGCCGGCATGGTTCCCCGCCAGTAGTGCCGGGCCAGCCGCGGCAACCAGTGCGCCGCGGCGCGCGCCAGCCGCGCCTGTTTGTCGCGGCCGATGCTGGCGGCGGCGCCGCCGTAGGCGTCGTCGCGGCGCGCGCGCACCTCGACGAACACCAGAACGTCGCCGTCGCGCATGGCCAGGTCGATCTCGCCCGCCGGGCAGGCGAGGTTCCGGGCCAGCAACACCAGGCCTGCGCCCTGGAGCAGGCGCAGCGCGGCATCTTCGTGGCTGTCGCCGATTCGCTGGCGCGGCGAGCGCCTGGGAGCGGGCGCGTCATCCCGCGGTCGAGGCCTTGGCGGGGTGCGCCGCCGGCGCCTGGCGGCCCGGCGGCGCGCCGCCAGGGCAAGTTCGAAAGCAAAGGTGTCATCCATTGTCGCTGTTCCGAAACGCGGGGCGATGGCGGCTACACTGGCATGGTTTTCCGCGTAAGTAGGTTGCAATGAATCAAAATGTCTCACCCCCGGTGGCCGGCGACGCCTGGACCCGCGTTGCTGAACGCGTGGCCGGGCAGCATTGGCCGGCCTCGACGCTGTATGTGGTGGCCACACCGATCGGCAATCTGGGCGACCTGGGGCTGCGCGCCTGGCATGCGCTGCAACGCGCCGACGTGATCGCGGCGGAAGACACCCGCGCCAGCCGCACGCTGCTGGACGCCTGGGGCGTCGGCACGCCGCTGATGGCGGCCCATCGGCACAACGAGGCGGCGGCGGCACAGGCCATCTGCGAGCGACTGGCCCAGGGCCAACGGGTGGCATTGGTGTCCGACGCAGGCGCGCCGGCGGTCAGCGATCCCGGCGCCCGCGTGGTGCGCGCGGTGCGCGAGGCCGGCTTCGCCGTGGTGCCGGTGCCCGGCCCCAGCGCGGTAATCGCCGCGCTGATGGGCAGCGGCGTCACCAGCGACGAGAATCCGGCCTATGCCTTTGCCGGCTTTCCACCTCCCAAGGCCACGGCGCGCCAGCGCTGGCTGCGCACCTGGTGCGCGTTGCCCGCGCCGGTGGTGATGTTCGAGTCGCCGCACCGCCTGGCAGCCACGCTGGCCGACCTGCTGGAAGTCTGTGGTCCGGCCCGCCTGTTGACGGTGGCGCGCGAGCTGACCAAGCGTTTCGAGGAAATCGCCACCTTTGCGCTGGGCGAGGCTGCGGCCTGGCTGGCGGCCGATGCCCATCGGGAGCAGGGCGAATTCGTGTTGATCGTGCACGCCCAGGACGGCCGCGAGGCAGATGAAGACGCCGATCCGCGCGCCGACGCCCTGCTCGATGCGCTGCTGGAAACGCTGTCGGTGCGTGACGCCTCCAAAGTCGCGGCCAAGGTCACCGGCGTCTCGCGCGATGTCCTGTACAACCGGGCGCTGGCCCGCAAGCATTCGTAATGTCCATGATCTATACCGCAGAGGCCCGCAAGCGTTCCGGCGAAGCCGGGGAGCCGATCTTCTACCGCGACATGCCTACGCCCCTGGGCGAAATGCGCCTGGTCGCCAGCGGCAAGGGCCTGCGTGGCGCCTGGTTCACCGACCAGGCGTCGCTGCCGCCGGCCGAAGGTTGGACCCGCGCCCCATCCCATCCGGTTCTGGAGCAGGCGCGGCGCGAGCTGGAGGATTGGTTCGCCGGCCGGCGCCGCGATTTCGAGGTGCCGCTGGACCCGGTGGGCACGCCGTTCCAGCACGAGGTCTGGCGCGCATTGTGCCAGCTCGACTTCGGCCAGCTCGCCAGCTACGGCGAACTGGCGCGCTCCGTGGGGCGTCCCAAGGGCGCCCAGGCCATTGGCGGTGCGGTGGGCCGCAATCCCGTCATCATCATCATTCCGTGCCACCGCATCATCGGCGCCGACACCTCGCTGACCGGCTTCGGCGGCGGCCTGCCGCGCAAGCAGGCCCTGCTCAGGCACGAAGGCAGCCAATACCTGAGCCGCAATCCGCGCGCGCGCCGGGTCTGTGATGGCCAAGCGCAATTGCCGTTCGAGCAGCCCGCGTTCGACTGGCCGCCGGCCTGAGACCGGCCGGCGCGCTATTGCGCGGCGATGCTGGGCGTGATGCCGATGCGGTCCGACACCAATTGCACCGCGTCCAGCGCGCTCTGGCGATCGGGATAAGGGCCGATCTTGACCCGGTACAGGTTGTTGGATTGTTCGACGGCGGCCGGAGGGGCGCCCGCGGCGCTTAGTTGGGTGTTGATTCGGCTGACCAGCGATTGCGCATTGGCGGGCTGGCTGAACGCGCCAACTTGCAGGTAGACGCTGCCGCCGTGACGCACGGGCACGGCCCCCGGCGCGGGGGCCGGCTGTTGTTGTGCCAGCGGCTGTGGCTCCAACGCCATCGGGACCGCGGCGACGGGCGTGGCGACCGGCGTGGAACCGGTTGCCGAAGCGGGGGCCGGCGCCGGAGCGCCTTGCGAGGCCATGCGGCGGATGTCGTCCTGCGTGATGCTCTCGACCACGACCTGGCCGCTGCCCGGCCCGATGATGCCCAGCTTGTAGGCCGCCACGTAAGAAAGGTCCATGATACGGTCGCTGTGGAACGGCCCCCGGTCATTGACCCGCACGATGATGGTCTTGCCGTTGACCAGGCTGGTGACGCGCGCATAGCTGGGGATCGGCAGCGTGGTGTGAGCGGCCGTCATCGCGTACATGTCGTAGGGTTCGCCGATCGAGGTCGCGTTGCCGTGGAATTTCTTGCCGTACCACGAGGCGATGCCCTGGCGCTTGTAGGGCTGTCCGCTGGTGTCGGGCACGTAGCGCTGGCCGAACACCACGTATGGCCGGTTGGCGCCGCTGGCATAGGGTTCGATGCGCGGCACCGCGTCCGGCACCTGATCCAGGTTCGACGGCGGATTGGCATCCGGGCCATCGTCCTTGTAGTATCCGCCGCCTTTCTTGCGCCCCCCGGTGGAAGAGCAGCCGGCCACGGCGATGGCCAGCAACAGCATCATCAGGATATGGAGCGGGCGGGACAGGGTCATGCGGATTCGTCGGGCAATTGGGTGCGATGGCGCACCAGCAGCGGATCGTGGTCGGCAAAGCGCTTGGCCAGTTGTTCGACCACATAGACCGAACGGTGCTGGCCGCCGGTGCAGCCGATGGCGACCGTGAGGTAGTTGCGCGTGTCCTGCGTGTATTGCGGCAACCAGCGGTTGAGGAAACCGGTGATGTCGTCGATCATCTGGCCAACCTGCTCGTAACCGGAGAGCCAGGTGGCAACCGGCTCGTCGCGCCCGGTCAGGGGACGCAGGTTGCGGTCGTAATAGGGGTTGGGCAGGCAGCGTACGTCGAACACCAGGTCGGCATCGCGCGGCACGCCGCGCTTGTACGCGAACGATTCGAAGGTCAGCACCAGCGGCGCCCGGTCGGCCTGGATCAGGTCGCGGATCCAGGCGCGCAACTGGCCGGGCGTCAGTTCGGAGGTGTCGATGACGTGTTCCTGCTCGCGCAGCGGCGCCAGCAGTTCGCGTTCGAGCGCGATGCAGTCGGTCAGGGACGGCGTCGTGCCGCCGCGTTGCAGCCGGTCGGTCAGCGGATGGCGGCGGCGCGATTCGGAATAGCGCTGCACCAGGGTGTCGGTGCTGGCGTCCAGGAACACCACGCGCAGGCTGGTTCCCATGGCGCGCAGCGCCGTGACCACGTCGGGCAGTTCGGCCAGCTCGCCGGGCGAGCGCACGTCGATGGCCACCGCCACGCGTTCCAGGCCATCGTCTCGGGCATTGGCGATGAACTCGGCCAGGAACCGCACGGGCAGGTTGTCGACGCAGGTGTAGCTGGCGTCCTCGAGCATGCGCAGGGCAACCGACTTGCCTGAGCCTGAGATGCCGGTAACGAGGACGACTTTCAACATGGACATGATTGTGGCACGCTTTTCCAGGGGGATGCCGGGGGTTGGCATCTGATATGGCCGTAAACTGCGAATCTGCGCCTGTACTGCCTGGCGGGGCCGGCTTAAGCTTGGGCACCCGCGCACGACCGATTCACCTACGCGCCCCGCCGCCACGCGACGCCGGGGGTTGGAATTCGACTTAGTGTTAACTGGCCCTAGATGTTAGCCCTCATTTCCCTTCGTAGTGTTTCACTGCCGCGGTTTTGGGCGAAAACCCGCCTCCTGGCCGCCACCGTTGTTGCCTTTTCGGCCGCGCCCGCGCTGGCCCAGGACGCGCCCCCTGTCCTGCAGCCAGGCACCATGGCCGCCCGGGTGGCGGCCTGTACCGCCTGTCATGGCGAGCAGGGCCGCGCCGGAGCCGACGGTTATTACCCGCGCCTGGCCGGCAAGCCGCAGGAGTACCTCTACCACCAATTGCTCAATTTCCGTGACGACAGGCGCCAGTACCGGCCCATGGCGCACCTGTTGGCCGGCCTGCCGGATGCCTATCTGCACGAGATGGCCGCCTATTTCGCGGACCAGCACGTGCCTTATCCCGCGCCGGCGCGCGCCGAGGTTTCCGCCGCCACGCTGGAGGCCGGTCGCAAGTTGGCGCTGTCGGGCGATACCGCCCGTGGCCTGCCGGCCTGTGCCGCCTGTCACGGCGCCACGCTGGGCGGGGCGCTGCCGGCCATCCCGGGCCTGCTGGGCCTGCCGCGCGATTATGTCGGCTCGCAGATTGGTAGCTGGAAGAACGGCCTGCGCCGCGCGGCCGCGCCGGATTGCATGGCGGACATCGCCCACAAGCTCACGCCCGAAGACATCGGCGCCCTGGCGGCCTGGCTGTCGTCGCAGCCAGTGGCCGACTCCTATGCGCCCGAGCCTGCCGGCGCCCTGCGCCTGCCCGCCGAGTGCGGCAGCCAGGCGCAACGTTGAGGGGCCGCCGGATGAAACTGATGAAGCGAATCCTGGGCACCTTGCTGGCGCTGATCGTGATCGCGCTGGGCACCCTGTATTGGCTCGGCACACGCGACGACGCCAGCACCGGCGCGGCCACGGCGCCGGCCGATCCGCAGCAGCGCATCGAGCGCGGACGCTACCTGGCGCTGGCCGGCAATTGCATGGCCTGCCATACCGCGCGCGGCGGCCAGGCCTATGCGGGCGGCACGCCCATCCCGACGCCGTTCGGCACGATCTACGGCCCCAACATCACGCCCGACGACAAGACCGGCATTGGCGCCTGGAGCGCGGATGATTTCTGGCAGGCGCTGCACAATGGCAAGTCGCGAGACGGCACGCTGCTGTACCCGGCCTTCCCGTACACCGAGTACACGCGCGTCACGCGGGCGGACGCCGATGCGCTGTTTGCCTACCTGCGCACGATCACGCCGGTGCACCAGCCCAGCCGCGCGCCCGATCTCGATTTTCCATACGACCAGCGCCTCCTGCTGGCCGCCTGGCGCGCCCTGTATTTCCGGCCGGGCGTGCAGGAAGCGGACCCAGGCCAGTCGACGCAATGGAATCGCGGCCGCTATCTGGTCGAAGGCCTGGGCCATTGCGCCGCGTGTCACGCGCCGCGCAACGGCCTGGGCGCGACGCGCGTGGCCGACGGCCTGGCCGGCGGCATCATTCCGATACTGGACTGGTACGCGCCGCCGCTGACCAATGACCCGCAGACGGGCCTGGGGCGTTGGTCTGCCGAAGACATCGCGGCCTTGCTGCGCACCGGCATGGCGGCGCATTCCAGCGCCAGCGGTCCGATGGCCGAGGTGGTGCTGGGCAGCACCCAGCACCTGACCGAGGACGATGCGCTGGCGATGGGCGTGTATCTGAAGTCGCTGCCGGCGACGCCCGCGGCGGTGGCGCGGCCGGCCGCGCCGGTCTCGCCGGCGACCATGGAACTGGGCGGCAAGATCTACCGCCAGCAATGCGCGCAATGCCACCAGCCGGCGGGCGAGGGCAGCCCCGGCGCCTGGCCCGCGCTGGCCGGCAATCCGTCGGTAACCGCGCCGTCACCGGTCAACGCCATCCGCATGGTGCTGGACGGCGGCTTCGCGCCTGCCACCGCGGCCAATCCGCGGCCGCACGGCATGCCGCCGTTTGGCCAACTGCTCAACGACAACGACGTCGCGATGCTGGTGTCCTACATCCGCAATAGCTGGGGCAACCAGGCCGGCGGCGTGACACCGCTGGAGGTCAAGCGCGCCCGCGCCGCCTCGACGCGCAACTGATCAGGACGATCGCGCGGCCGGTTGGCAGGCCGCGCGCGCCATTTCGCCCAGGGCGCGGATGGCGTCGGCGTGGGCGTTGTCCCAAGGGTGGCCGTAGTTCAGGCGCAGCGCGTTGCCGAACTGGCCGCTGGCCGAGAAGATCGGGCCCGGCGCGACGCTGATGCCGCGCGCCAGCGCCTGCCGGTGCAGGGCCAGGGCATCCACCGCCGCCGGCATTTCCAGCCACAGGAAAAAACCGCCCTGCGGACGGGTGACGCGAGTCCCCGCGGGAAACGCGTGCGCAATGGCATTGGCCATCAGATCCTGTTGCGCCTGCAACGTTTCGCGCAGCCGGCGCAGGTGACGGTCGTAGCCGCCCTGTTCCAGGTACTCGGCAAGGGCGCCTTGCGCCGGGCTGGATGCCGATAGGGTCGAGGACAGTTTCAGCCGTTGCACGCGTTGCGTGTAGCGGCCCGCGCTGGCCCAGCCGATGCGGTAGCCCGGCGCCAGGCATTTGGAGAACGACGAGCAATGCAGCACCAGGCCCTGCTTGTCGAAGGCCTTGGCGGGCACTGGCCGTGTCGCGCCGAAATACAGCTCGCCGTAGACATCGTCTTCGATCAGCGGGATCTGGTGGCGCGCCAGCAGTTCGACCAGTTGCCGCTTCTTGTCTTCGGGCATCAGGCTGCCCAGCGGATTCTGGAACTGCGTCATCAGCCAACAGGCCTTGGGCGCGTGGCGCTTGATGGCCGTTTCCATCGCGCCCAGGTCGACGCCGGTGCGCGGATGCGTAGGCACTTCCAGCGCCTTCAGCCCCTGGCGCTCGAGCGCCTGCAGCGCCCCGTAAAAGGTGGGCGCTTCGACAATGACGGTGTCGCCGGGCTGCGCCACCGCTTGCAGGCACAGGTTGAGCGCTTCCAGCGCGCCATTGGTGACCACGATATCGTTGGCCGGTACGTTGATGCCGGCGATCAGGTAGCGCAATGCGATCTGCCGGCGCAGGCCGGGATTGCCGGGCGACAGGTCTTCCATCGTGTCCAGCGGGTCCTGGCGCTTGAGATGCGCCGACATGGCCTGGGCCAGCCGCGGCAGCGGGAACAGCAGGGGGGAGGGAAAGGCCGAGCCCAGCGGCGTGACGTCGCGGTTGCGTACGGAATCGAGAATGTCGAAGATGCGCTCGCTGATCGCCAGTTCGGTCGATTCGCCGTCGGGACAGGAGGTGTCGGGTTCCGGCGGCAGGCTGTCGCCGCGCGCGTTGACGTAGTAGCCGGAGCGTGGCCGGGCGCGGATCAGGCCGCGGGCTTCCAGCAGGTAGTAGGCCTGGAACACCGTCGACGGGCTGACGCCGCGGCTGGCGCAGGCATCGCGCACAGATGGCAGCTTGTCGCCCACGCGCAGCACGCCGTCGTGGATCGACCGGGCGATTTCGTTGGCGAGTTTCTCGTACAGGCTCACGGTGCCGCGTGGCGACGCGCGTTCACTTGCTGCTTTGCAGGATCGCCATGGCCTGGCGTTCCATGAATTCGCCCAGCGTGTCGATGCCGCGCAGCTTGAGGATGGTGTTGCGCACGGCGGCTTCGACCAGCACCGCCAGGTTGCGGCCGGCGGCCACCTGCAGCATGACCTTGCGCACCGGCAGGCCCAGCATGTCCTGGGTGATGTCCTGCAGCGGCAGGCGTTCGAACTTGTCCTGCGCCGTGGCGCGCACCAGGTGCACGATCAGTTTCAGGCGCATCTTGCGGCGCACCGAGGTCTCGCCGAAGATGGTGCGGATATCGAGCAGGCCCAGGCCGCGCACTTCCAGCAGGTTCTGCAGTAGCTGCGGGCAGTGACCCTCGATCATGTTGGGCGCGGTGCGCGAGAACTCGACCGCGTCGTCGGCCACCAGGCCGTGGCCGCGCGAGATCAGTTCCAGCGCCAGTTCGCTCTTGCCCAGGCCGGATTCGCCGGTGATCAGCACGCCCAGGCCCAGCACGTCCAGGAACACACCGTGCACGGTGGTGGTGGGGGCGAGTTTCTTGCCCAGGTAGATGCGCAGCAGGTCGATCAACTGCGCAGCCGCCACCGGGGTGGACAGCAGCGGCACCTGGTGCTGGTCGCACTGGTCCACCAGGTCCTGCGGTGGCGTCAGGCCGTCGGCCAGCAGGATGGCGGGCACGCCGCCGATCAGCAGCTCGTCCATGTGGTGCATGCGGCGGCGCAGGTCGAAGCGGGTGTAGTAGGCCAGTTCTTCCTGGCCGAACACCTGGATGCGCGACGGGTGGATCAGGTTGAGGTGACCCACCAGGTCGGCGGCCGCCATGCCGTCATCGGGAATCGCGCGGTCCGCGGCCCCTTGGCCTGAAATCCAGTTGAAGGGGATTTTGTCGGCGTTGTCGTCGACGAGTTCCTGCACCGTGAGCATGGCAGCGTTTCCGCGAGGGGTCAGAGTTGGCCGGTGGTGAGCATCTTGTGCACGACGGCCGGATCGGGCTCGGTGGCCAGGGCCTCGCGCAGGGCCTTGTTGGACATGAGCTGCGCCAGTTCGGCCAGGATGTCCAGGTGTTGTTGGGTGGCCGTTTCGGGCACCAGCAGACAGAGCAGCATCGAGACCGGCTGGCCGTCCGGCGCGTCGAAGGCAATGGGCTGGGCCAGCCGGATGAAGGCGGCCAGTGCCTGCTCCAGGCCCTTGACGCGGCCATGCGGCACCGCCACGCCTTGTCCCAAGGCGGTGGAGCCCAGGCGTTCCCGTGCAAACAGACTGTCGAACACGAGCGCGCGTGCCAAGCCGTGGTTGTTTTCAAAGAGGAGGCCAGCCTGTTCGAACGCGCGTTTCTTGCTCGTAGCGAGCATATCGAGGACGACGTTGCCGGCGGGAAGGATGCGCGACAAATGATTCATCGGATCATTATAGGGTTATATGACGCACTGCAAAAAAACTCCGGTCGGAGGCGCTTGCCTGGCGGTCCGCACCCTCCTGGATCAGTCCGCCGCTCCCGGCACGAGAGCGACAGCATAGACCGATAGTGCCCGATTGTGGGCATTCTTCGTGCGCAGGCAGGTATACCTGCGCGATATGGGTGGGGTCGGCAAGGTCGGGGAATTCGGGGATGGATGTCGCCGCGCGGCAGGGGGGCGGGGGAATGGGGGGCAAAGAAGGGGGCGTTTGCCGATGCCCCGGCTGGACTATGCGTCTAGCGGGACACCGGGACTTAGGCAGGATTCAGGAATCGCTGTTTGGCTCGCACGGCGAGCGGGTCATGAAGCGCGGTGTTACTGGGTTGGCGAGAGGCTCGCCGCTTGCCGCTTCACGGACTCTGCCGAGTGGCTTCGTACCTTGTCCTTGTGCTTGATGACCTGACGGTCGACTTTGTCAGCAAGAAGGTCTATCGCCGCGTAGAGGTTTTCATCGGTCGCTTCACAATGAATGTCCTTGCCGCTAAGACGCATGGTGATTTCGGCTTTGTGCCGCAGGGGCTCTACTGAGAGCATGACCTGGGTATCGATGACGTGATCGAAATGCCGCAGCACTCGCGCCAGTTTGTTCATGACATATTCCCGGATGGCCGGGGTGACGTCGAGGTGACGACCGCAGATGCTCAGGTTCATAGTGTGCTCTCCTTCTGAAAGAGGAAAAAATGGTGCGCGGAAGGCGCGGTTGGGGTCGTTAGGCGTTCTCCTTGTTTGAGAGGTTCGTTTGATACTAGTGTATAGACTCGGGCCGAGAAAACAAGCTGACCTAGCGCAAGTTCATGGCATTTTCGTGGCGGCCGCCCAGGGGCGCGCCCAGGGACCGCGCGGGGCCCTGGGACTTTCCCCAATCCGGGGAGGAGTTACATGCGGAAGTGTTCGCCCAGGTAGACGCGCCGCACGGCCGGATCGCCGACGATTTCGTCGGGATGGCCGTCGGTCAGCACCTTGCCTTCGCTGATGATGTAGGCGCGGTCACAGATGCCCAGTGTCTCGCGCACGTTGTGGTCGGTGATCAGCACGCCGATGCCGCGACCCTTCAGGAAGCGCACGATGCGCTGGATCTCGATCACGGCGATCGGGTCGACCCCGGCGAACGGTTCGTCCAGCAGGATGAAGCGCGGGCTGGTGGCCAGGGCGCGCGCGATTTCGACGCGGCGGCGTTCGCCGCCCGACAGCGAGATGGCGGCGTTGCTGCGGATATGACCGATCTGCAGCTCTTCGAGCAACAGTTCCATCTGTTCGTTGATCTTGGACGTGGACAGCGTGCGGCCGTCCGGCCCCAGTTGCAGCTCGAGCACCGCGCGGATGTTCTGTTCGACCGTCAGGCGCCGGAACACCGAGGCGTCCTGGGGCAGGTACGACAGCCCCATGCGGGCGCGCTTGTGGATCGGCATGGCGGTGATGACCGAGCCGTCGATCTCGATGCGGCCGGCATCGGCCGGCACCAGGCCGACGATCATGTAGAAACTGGTGGTCTTGCCCGCGCCATTGGGACCGAGCAGGCCGACCACTTCGCCGCTGGAGACGGACAGGGACACGTCCTGCACCACCGTGCGGCCGTTGTAGGTCTTGCGCAAGCCGGTTGCGCGCAGGCTGCCCTGCTTGACGCCCGAAGGGGCGGAGGTCACGGGAGTCTGCACTGAAGGTTGGTTCATCGTGGCTGCGTATGGGTGACGTGGGAGGCGCTTCAGCGCCCCTTCTTCGAGGCCTGTTGCTTGCGGCACTCGGCGATGGCGGCGTCCGCCTTGGCGCGTGGTTCGGCCACCGAGCGCACCCGGCCGCCGGCGGCCGACGAGTTCGGGCCGCCCTGGGCCTCGTAGGTGCCGCTCTTCTCGTTGTAGCGTACGCGGTCGCCGCGGATGGTGTCGAAGGGTTTGCCACAGACGTACCGCACCACCACCGCCTGACCGATCAGGTCGAAGGTGCTCTTGGTGCCGTCGTATTCGGCGCGCAGGCCCTTGCCTTCGATCAGTTCGAAGTTCTCGGGACGTTCCTGGCGGATGGTCACCACCTTGCCCTTGTTGGCGGTGGCGGTGCCGTACTGGTTGCCGGCCGCGTCCTCGTGCATTTCAAGCGTGTCGGAAGTCAGCGTCATCAGGCCGCGGGTCATGTTGACGTTGCCGGTGAACACGCTTTGCTTCTTGACGTCGTCGTAGTGCAGCGTGTCCGACAGGATCGTGGTGGTGGGTTCCTCGGCGGGCGCGGCCTTGCTCGCGCCGGCGGCCGGCTGGGGGTCGGCCGCGAGCGCCGGCGCCACTGCCGATGCCATCAGCAGCACCGCGCCCAGCAGGCGCGTGGTGGGGGCAATGCGAATCCGGAGGTCGGTCATGGTTTTTTCTGCTCAGAGGAGTTGGCAGGCGTTTCGGCCTGGCGGCGCGACTTGTTTTCCGTGCCGGCGATTTCCACGTCGGTGGAGGCCGAGACCTGCAATTGGCGTGTCTTGTTGTTGTAGTGCATGCCCTTGCCGTTCATGCGCGAGCGGCCCTTGATGACCTCGGCGGGCAGGTCGGTGTAGACCACGTCGTCGTCGGGCAGCAGGATCAGTTGCTGGCTGCGAACGTCCAGCACGTCGTTGTTGGCGTCGGGCTGGCGGTGTACGTGCGCGTCGCCGTTCATGACGATGCGCTTGCCGCCTTGCTCCATGATGGCGGTCTTGGACACGCCCACGGTGATGGGGTTGGCTTCGCGCTGGCCGATGGCCCGCGGCTGGGTGATGTGATACGAGTCGTCGTCGGGGAAATGCTCGGCGTACTCGCCCTCCAGCCGGTTGATGGGGCGGCCGGTGGCGTCGGTGCGCAGCATCACGAAATTGCGCGACCAGGCGTCCATTTCGTGCGTGACGCGGCGCGGCGGATCCGTCTGGATGGCGCGCTGCGCGTAATCGGCGGCCCAATACGTGCTGGCGACGAGCACCAGCAGCAGGAACAGCGCGATCAGGGAAGGGAAACGGTCTTTCATCGGGTCTGCGTGGGTGGGGGCGCTTTACTGGATGGCGCCCGGGCCGAGCAGCCCCGGCGCGGCCAGGAAGCCGCCCAGTCGGCCCTGGGACGCCAGCAGCAGGTCGCAGCACTCGCGCACCGCGCCACTGCCGCCGGGTTGCGTGGCGATCCAGTGGGCCGCCTGGCTGACGTAGCCGGGGGCATTCGGCACGCTGGCGGCGAAGCCCGCGCGTTGCATGGCCGGCAGGTCGATGATGTCATCGCCCATGTAGCCGGTCTGATCCAGTTGGACCGCGCTGCGTTGCGCAAGTTCGGCCAGGGCCGCGCCCTTGTCGCGCACGCCCTGCATGACCTCGGAAATGCCCAGTTCGGCGGCGCGGCGCGCCACGATGGGTCCGGAGCGGCCGGTCATCAGGGCGACCTTCAGGCCGCCTTCCATCAGCAGGCGCAGGCCGTGGCCGTCCAGCGAATGGAAGCGTTTCTGCACTTCGCCAGTCTCGCCGTAATACAAGCCGCCGTCGGTCAGCACGCCGTCCACGTCGAAGACCATCAGGCGCACGGCGGCGGCGCGTTCTCGAATGGCCGGCGCAATGCGGGCCAGGACCAGTGCTTCGGCGGGGTGGGTGATCGAGGAAGGAAGGGTCATAGTCATACCACTTTGGCGGCCATCAGGTCGTGCATGTGCAAGGCGCCGAGCAGGGCGCCGTCGGCGTCCAGCACCAGCATGTGATTGAGCCGCAGTTCGTCCATCTGGCGCGCGGCCTCGACGGCCAGCGCGTCAGGGTTGATGCTGCGCGGTGAGCGCGTCATGCCGGCCTCGACCGTCAGGCTGCGGATGTCTCCGTAGCGCGCGATCAGGCGGCGCAGGTCGCCGTCGGTGAAGATTCCCACCGGGTGGTGGCGCGGGTCGCAGACCACGGTCATGCCCATGCCTTTGGCGGACATGACTTCGAGCGCCTGCGACACCGGCGTGTCCAGCGCCACGACGGGCAGGGCGTCGCCCTCGCGCATGACGTTGCGCACGTGGGTCAGCAGGCGGCGGCCAAGCGCGCCGCCGGGATGCGAGCGGGCAAAGTCCTGCGGGCCGAAACCGCGCGCCTCCAGGCAGGCCACGGCCAGCGCGTCGCCCAGGGCCAACGCGGTGGTGGTGCTGGCGGTGGGGGCAAGGTTCAGCGGGCAGGCTTCCTGGGCCACGCTGGCATCCAGGTGGATGTCGGCCAGTTGGGCCAGTTCGGACTGCGGGTTGCCGGTGATGGCCACCAGGCCGGCGCCCATGCGGCGGACCACCGGCAGGATGGTGAGCAGTTCCTGGCCGGAACCGGAATACGAAATGGCGATCAGGACGTCATCGCGGGTGATCATGCCGAGGTCGCCGTGCACCGCCTCGGCCGCATGCACGAAGAAGGCGGGCGTGCCGGTCGAGGCCAGGGTGGCGGCGATCTTGCGGGCGATATGGCCGGTCTTGCCGATGCCGCTGACCACCACCCGGCCGCGGCAGGCCAGCAGCATGGCGACGACTCGCGCGAAGCCGTCGTCCAGTCGCGCGGACAGGTCCAGGATGCCCTGGCTTTCGATTTGCAGCGTCCTGCGGGCAGATGCCAGCGCGGTCTCGGACGATGTGGTGGGATGGTCGGTCATCAGGGGATTTTAATATCAGGTGGCGGGTTTGCCCCGGGCTGGGGGGTATGGCATCCTGGCGGCTCTTTCATCCGGCTATCAATCTTTCCTTTCCAGGCCCGCTCCATGTCCAGCATTCCCAGCCCCGTCCTTGGCACGCCCCTGTCTCCCCTGGCCACCCGAGTCATGCTGCTCGGCTCGGGCGAACTGGGCAAAGAGGTCATCATCGCCCTGCAGCGGCTGGGCGTGGAGGTCATTGCGGTGGATCGGTATGCCGACGCGCCGGGGCACCAGGTGGCGCATCGCGCGCACGTCGTGTCGATGACCGACCCGGTGGCGCTGGAAAAGCTCATCCGCGAGGAGCGGCCGCACGTTATTGTCCCCGAAATCGAGGCCATTGCCACCAGTTTGCTGGTGGAGCTCGAGGCGGCCGGCGTGGCGCGGGTCACCCCGACCGCCCGCGCGGCGCAACTGACCATGAACCGCGAGGGCATCCGCCGCCTGGCGGCCGAGACCCTGGGCCTGCCCACCTCGCCCTACGCCTTCGTCGACACCGAGGACGAACTGCGCCAGGCTATTGACGCCGGCATCGGCTATCCCTGCGTGATCAAGCCGGTCATGTCCTCGTCGGGCAAGGGCCAGTCCGTGATCAAGTCCGTGGACGACGTGGCCTCGGCCTGGCGCTATGCCCAGGAAGGCGGCCGAGTGGGAGGGGGCCGCGCCATTGTCGAGGGGTTCATCCGCTTCGATTACGAAATCACCCTGCTGACGGTGCGCGCGCGCGGCGCCGACGGCCAGGTCGAGACGCGCTACTGCGAGCCGATCGGGCACAAGCAGGTCGATGGCGACTACGTCGAAAGCTGGCAGCCCCACCCGATGTCGCCCGCCGCCCTGGAGCGGGCCCGCGAGATCGCGCTGGCGGTCACGGCCGAGCTGGGCGGCCTGGGCATCTTCGGCGTCGAGCTGTTCGTGGCCGGCGACCAGGTCTGGTTCTCGGAGGTCAGCCCGCGCCCGCACGACACCGGCATGGTCACCATGATCACCCAGGTCCAGAACGAATTCGAGCTGCATGCCCGTGCCCTGCTGGGCTTGCCGGTCGATACCACGCTGCGCCAGCCCGGCGCCAGCAGCGTCATCTATGGCGGGGTCGAGGCCAAGGCGGTGTCGTTCCACAACGTCGCCCAGGCGCTGGCCGAGCCCGGCACCGACATCCGCCTGTTCGGCAAGCCCGAATCGTTTGTCAAGCGCCGCATGGGCGTGGGCCTGGCGGTGGCCGAAGACGTGGCCGCGGCGCGCGCCAAGGCCAAGCGCGTGTCCGCCGCCGTGACCGTCAAGGCCGGCTGACGCGCACGCCGCGGCGGGCCTCGGCGCCCGGCTGTCCATGAAACCCCAGCCACCCGCCTGTCGGCGGGTGGCTTTTTTTCGTCGTTCGCGCGCAACAGACTGCGACTGATTCCTTGGTGGGAAAGCCAGAATTGTCATCGCTTGAGGCTATACCCCTATCACCGGTGTGGTTTGTGTTTTCGCACAGTTTGTTCGATAATTTCAGGAATTTCTGAAATCGGCGTAACTATTCTTTGCCGCTAATGTTTTCGCTGGCCTGGATTGATCATGGTGCTTACCCCTCAAACCGAACGTTTCGTCCTGCACTTTGGCGAAATGGGCAGCCGTTGGGGCGTGAACCGCACCGTCGGCCAGATCTACGCCTTGCTGTTCCTGGCGCCTGAGCCGCTGCCTGCCGACGACATCGCCGAAACGCTGGGCTTTTCCCGTTCCAACGTCAGCCTGGGCCTGAAGGAACTGCAGTCCTGGCGCCTGGTGAAGCTGGTGCACCAGGTCGGCGACCGCCGCGACTACTTCGAGACCCCCAAGGATGTCTGGGAGATCTTCCGCATCCTGATGGAAGAGAAACGCAAGCGCGAAATCGATCCCACCCTGACACTGTTGCGCGACACCCTGCTCGAGCCCCCGGCCGGGCCCGATGGCGCCTACGCGCAACAGCGCATGACCGAAATGCTGGAGCTCATCGAACTGTCCACCGGATGGTTCGATGAGGTTCAACGTCTGCCGCCGGAGACTCTGCAGAACCTGATGAAACTGGGTTCGAAAGTGCAGAAGGTGCTGGGCTTCGCCGGCAAGTTGCGGGGCAAAGGCTGATCGCTGGTCCGCCCCTATTTTTCAGGAAACCTCTATGAAGCTGTATACAACGCCCTTATCATGGCGCCAGAGACGGCCTGGGAACCATGCCGGTTGCTGTGGCCACTCACTTGCCTGGGAGCGCCCCAATGATTGATCTCGACGTCGTCAACCTGTCGCGATTTCAGTTTGCCGCGACCGCGCTTTACCACTTCCTCTTCGTTCCCCTCACGCTTGGCCTGTCGTTCATCCTGGCCATCATGGAAAGCGTGTACGTCATGACTGGCCGCCCCATCTGGAAGCGGATGACGATGTTCTGGGGCACGCTCTTCGGCATCAACTTCGCGCTGGGCGTGGCCACGGGCGTGGTCATGGAGTTCCAGTTCGGCATGAACTGGTCGTACTACAGCCACTATGTGGGCGACATCTTCGGCGCGCCGCTGGCGCTCGAAGGGCTGATGGCCTTCTTCCTGGAAGCCACTTTCGTCGGCCTGTTCTTCTTCGGCTGGAACCGCATGTCCAAGGTCAGCCACCTGGTGGTGACCTGGCTGGTGGCGTTCGGCACCAACTTCTCGGCGCTGTGGATCCTGATCGCCAACGGCTGGATGCAGAACCCGGTGGGCGCGGTGTTCAACCCCGACACCATGCGCATGGAAATGACCGACTTCGCCGCGGTGATCTTCAACCCGGTGGCGCAGGCCAAGTTCGTGCACACGGTCAGCGCGGGCTATGTGGCCGGCGCCATGTTCGTCATGTCGATCAGCGCCTGGTACCTGCTCAAGGGCCGCCACACCGACCTGGCCAAGCGTTCGATGGCGGTGGCTGCCAGCTTCGGCCTGGCGTCGGCGCTGTCGGTGGTGGTGCTGGGTGACGAGAGCGGTTATCTCACCACCGAACACCAGAAGATGAAGATCGCGGCCATGGAATCCATGTGGCACACCGAGCCGGCGCCCGCGTCCTTCAACCTGATCGCGCTGCCCAACCAGGCAGAACGCAAGAACGACTTCGCCATCGAGATTCCCTACGTCATGGGCATCATCGGCACGCGTTCGCTGACGACGCCGCTGCTGGGCATCAACGACCTGATCCTGCGCGCCGAAAACCGCATCCGCGACGGCATGGTGGCGTACGACGCCTTGCAGAAGATCCGTGCCAATCCCAAGGACGTCGACGCCCGCATGGTGTTCGACCGAACCTGGCCCGATCTCGGCTACGCGCTGCTGGTCAAGCGCTACCAGCCCGACATGAGCAAAGTCACCGAAGACGACATCAAGAAGGCGGCGGTGGATACCGTGCCGAACGTGGCGCCGCTGTTCTGGGCGTTCCGGGTCATGGTGGCCGTGGGCATGTACCTGATCCTGTTCTTCGGCGTGGCGTTCTGGCTGGCCTCGCGTGGCCGCCTTGATGGCCGCCGCGGCTTGCTGAAGGTGGCGCTGTGGAGCCTGCCCATGCCCTGGATTGCCATCGAGAGCGGCTGGTTCGTCGCCGAGTACGGCCGCCAGCCCTGGGTGATCGAGGGTGTGCTGCCGACATACTACGCAGCCTCGGGCCTGACGGTCGTCGACCTGGCCATCAGCCTGGCGATCTTCCTGGTGCTGTACACGACGCTGCTGATCATTGGCGTCAAGGTGATGCTGCACGCCGTGAGGAAGGGGCCGAAGTCCGACACGCCGGCGCCCGCCAGCGCCGCCGCCGATCCGGTCCACGCCGCCGTGCGCGCTTAAGGGAGAGAAACAATGGATACCCTTATTCCTTTCGACTACGCCACCTTGCGGGTGGTCTGGTGGGTGCTGCTGGGCGCGCTGCTGATCGGCTTCGCCATCATGGACGGGTTCGACCTGGGCGTGGCCGCGCTGCTGCCGCTGGTGGCCAAGACCGATGCCGAACGCCGCGTCGTGATCAACGTCGTCGGTCCGGTATGGGAAGGCAACCAGGTGTGGCTGATCACCGCGGGCGGCGCCATCTTCGCCGCCTGGCCGCTGTTGTACGCCGCCTCGTTCTCGGGCTTCTACCTGGCGATGATGCTGGCGCTGATCGCGCTGATCCTGCGTCCGGTCGGTTTCAAGTACCGCAGCAAGATGGAAGGCACCCGCTGGCGCAATAGCTGGGATGGCGTGCTGTGCTTCTCGGGCGTGGTGGCTTCGCTGGTGTTCGGCGTGGCCGTGGGCAACATCATCCTGGGCGTACCGTTCACCTTTGACGAAAACGCCCTGCGCATGGTGTACCAGGGGCATTTCTACCAGTTGTTCACACCGTTCGCGTTGCTGTGCGGCGTGCTCAGCGTGGTGATGCTGGCGATGCACGGCGCCGTGTTGCTGGCCTGGCGCACCGAGGATCCAGTGTCGTCGCGGGCCCGCAACTGGGGCCGCCTGTGCGCGCTGCTGGTCCTGGCGCTGTTCGTCGTCGGCGGGTTCTGGGTGACAGCACTGGATGGCCACACCATCACCAGTGCCGTCGACATGCAGGGTCCGTCGGATCCCATGCTCAAGAGCGTCACCGTGCAGTCCGGCGCCTGGATGGCCAACTATGCCAAGTGGCCGCTGATGTGGATCGCGCCCGCGCTGGGCGTGGCCGGCGCCGTGCTGGTGCTGCTGCTGTTGACGATGCGCGCCAACGTGCTGTCGTTCCTGGCCTCGGCGGTCTCGATCGCCGGCATCATCCTGACGGTCGGCTTTTCGCTGTTCCCGTTCCTGATGCCGTCGTCGAGCAACCCGCAGGCCGGCCTGACGGTCTGGGATGCATCGTCCAGCCACATGACGCTGTGGATCATGGTGATCGCCGTGGTTGTCTTCCTGCCGATCGTGACGGTCTACACCGCCTGGGTGTACCGCGTCATGCGCGGCAAGGTGACCCATGCGTCCGTGGGCGACACGCCCAACTCGTACTGACTAAGGAGCCTTCACCATGTGGTATTTCTCATGGGTACTCGGCCTGGGCCTGGCGTGTGCGTTCGCCATCCTCAATGCAATGTGGTTCGAGCTGCGCGAAGGTCACTCGCATGACCCGCGTGCCAGCCGTAGCGACGAGTGAGCGGCCGCGCCAGCAGCCTGGAGCACGATCCCTCGGCCAGCCTGAGCAAGCCGCCGCGCGAGCAGTCGCGCTGGCTGCGGGCGCTGGCCGGGGCGGCCCGGCTGCCGCTGATGCTGGCGGGCGCGGCGCCGCTGCTGGCGGGCGCCTTGCTGGTGGTCCAGGCGTGGCTGCTGGCCAGCGTGCTGGACGCCGCCATCGTGCGGCAGGTGCCGCGCCAGGAACTGCTCGGCCAGATCCTGGCCATTGCCGCGCTGATGCTGGCGCGCGCCTGCATCACCTGGGCCGGCGAGCGTGCCGGGGCGGATGCCGCCGAGCGTATCAAGCGCCACGTGCGCCAGGCCCTGTTTGCGCGCCTGCTGCATAAGGGGCCGGATTGGAGCCGCCGGCAGGCCTCGGGCGAGATCGCCAGCGCGCTGGTGGACCAGGTCGAGGCGCTGGACGGCTTCTTTTCCAAATACCTCCCGACCATGGCCGCGGCGGCCCTGCTGCCCGTGGCCTTTTCCGTGTTGTTGTTGCCGGTGGATGTGATCGCCGGGTTGGTGCTGCTGATCACCGCGCCGCTGATTCCCCTGTTCATGGCCCTGGTGGGCTGGGGCGCCCAGGGCGCCAGCCGCCGCCATCTGCGGGCCTTCGCGCGCCTGTCTGGGTTTTTCGCCGACCGCGTGCGCGGCCTGTCCACGCTGAAACTGTATGGGCGCGCCGAGGCCGAGGCGGCATCTGTCGCGGCCGCCAGCGACGCGCTGCGCCAGCGCACCCTTTCCGTGCTGCGCATCGCCTTCCTGTCGTCGGCGGTGCTGGAGTTCTTCGCCGCGCTGGGCGTGGCGGGGGTGGCCGTGTATATCGGCCTGAGCTATCTGGGGTTCCTCGACCTGCGCTGGTCGCCGTTCACATTGCAGGCCGGGCTGTTCTGTCTGCTGATGGCGCCCGAAGTCTATGCGCCGCTGCGCCAGTTCGCGGCGCACTATCACGACCGCGCCGCGGCGCTGGCCGCGGTCTCGCAGATCGCCACGCTGTTCGATGGCCTGCCGCAGGATGCGATCGACGCACCCGTGGGCGCGGTGGCGCGGGCCTGCGCCACTGGCGGCGCGAGCGTGGCGGTGGCGGGCTTGACCATGCGTGCACCCGGTCGCCCGCAGCCTGTGCTGTCCGAGGCGGGGTTGGTGTTGGCGCCCGGCGAGCATGTGGCGCTGATGGGCCCCAGCGGTGTCGGCAAGACGACCCTGATCGAGGCGATTGCGCGTCTGCGTCCCGCCCAGGGCGACGTCGCCATCGACGGCAAGCCGTTGGATCAGTGGGACGAAGCCGCCTTGCGCGGGCGGGTGGCGTTGATCGGCCAGCGGCCGCAATTGCTGGCCGGATCGATCGCCGACAACATCCGCCTGGGCTGCCCGGGCGCCTCCGATGCCGCAGTGCACGAAGCCGCTCGCCGCGCCTGTGTGCTCGAATTCGCCGCCGGCCTGCCACAAGGGCTGGACACGCCGCTGGGCAGCCGCGGGCAGGGCCTGTCGGGCGGTCAGGCGCAGCGCGTCGCCCTGGCGCGCCTGTTCCTGCGCGATCCCGGGCTGATACTGTTGGATGAGCCCACCGCCCATCTGGACGAGGCGACGCAGGCGCGCGTGCTGGACGAGATCCTGGCGTTTGCCGCTGGCCGTACGCTGCTGCTCGCCACGCACTCGCAGGCGGTCGCGGCGCGCTTTCAACGGGTGTTGCGCGTGGCCGATGCAAAAGTGAAAGACGCATGAAGAATCTGTTGTTGCTGTTGCCCCTGTACGCGCGCCGCAAGGGGGGCTTGCTGCTCGCCCTGTTCTGCGCCCTGGCGACCGTGGCGGCGGGCGTAGGCCTGCTGGGCGTGTCGGGCTGGTTCCTCACGGGCGCGGCGCTGGCCGGTGCCGGCGGCGCCTTCAACCTGTTTGCGCCGTCCGCCCTGGTGCGTGGCCTGTCGTTCCTGCGCATCGTGTCGCGCTACGCCGACCGCGTGGTGGGCCACGCCGCCACCTTGCGATTGCTGGCGGACCTGCGCGCGGTGGTGTTTTCGGCGCTGATCCGGCTGACCCCGCGCCAGTTGGCGCGCTACCGCAGCGGCGACCTGGTTGCGCGCATGACGGGTGACGTCGACGCGTTGGACACGGTCTTCCTGTTTGTGCTGGCTCCCCTGGCCACCGCCTTGCTGGCTGGCGCGGCCTTGACGGCGGTGCTGGGATATTGGGTGCCGGCGGCGGCGCTGGTTTTTGTGCTGGCCCTGTTGTGCGCCTGCGTGCTGGTGCCGTTGTGGCTGCTGCGCGCCGCGCGCAAGCCCGGCGCGGCCGCGCAGGAAAGCGCGGCCGGGCTGCGGGCTGCCACGCTGGACGCGGTCGATGGCCATGCCGACATGGTGGCGTTGCACGCCCAGGCCCAGACCCATGCGCATTTCGAACGTTTGTGCGAGGCCAGCGCGCTGGCCCGCGGCAGTCAGGCGCGCGTGGCTGCCAGGGGGCAGTGGTTCCTGCAGGCGGCCGCTGGCGTGTCGGTGTTGGGGATGCTCTGGTTCGGCCTGGGCCAATACGAGACAGGCGCGCTGACGGGGCCGCTGCTGGTGGGGCTGCTGCTGGCGGTGATCGGCATCTTCGAAGTGGCCGGTCCGATCATGCGTGGCGCCTCGCGCATGGGTTCGGCCCTGTCGGCCGCCGCGCGCATTCGCGACGTGGCGCAGTGCGAGCCCGACATGCGCGATCCGGCCGTACCCAGCCCCTTGCCGCAGCAAGGCGCGCTGGAGTTGGTGGGCGTGGATTTTTCCTACCCGGCGCGGGCCTCGGCGCCGCCGGTCCCTTTGCTGCGCCAGGTGCACCTGCGCGTGGAGCCGGGTGAACGGGTGGCGATCCTGGGGCCGAGCGGTGTGGGCAAGTCCACATTGTTGCACCTGCTGCTGCGCCTGGAGGATCCGCTGGCGGGGCAGGTGCGCTATGCCGGAGTCGACGCCCGTGCCTGCGCGCAGGCGGACTGGCATCGGCGTATCGCGCTCTTGTCGCAGGATGCGCCGGTGTTCCTGGGAACGCTACGCACCAATCTGCTTATCGGCGATCCGCAGGCCGATGATGCAGCGCTGTGGCGCGCGCTCGACGCCGCCCGCCTGGGCGAATTCGTGCGAGGCCTGCCGGACGGACTGGATACCTGGGCCGGAGAAACGGGGTCGCTGCTGTCCGCGGGCCAGGCCCGCCGTCTCTGCCTGGCGCGCGCGCTGTTGTCGCCTGCCGCGGTCATCGTGCTGGACGAGCCCACCGCGGGGCTGGATGCGCAGGCCGAGGCGGCTTTCCTGGCCGACCTGGGCCAGGCGGTGCGCGGACGCACGGTGGTGCTGGCTACGCACGCGGCCCTGCCGGCTGGCGCGGTGGACCGCTGCTGCACGCTGCGTGGCGGACAGTTGCATGACGAGTCACCGTCCGTGGCAATCCTGGCTTAAGCGCGGTGGCGCGGTTATAGTTCGCCTTGCTTCAATTCTCCAGGGCCGTCTTCCATGCAGACCGACAACGCCGAGTACATCCGGCGCACCATCCGCAGCGTTCCAGACTGGCCCCAACCCGGTGTCATTTTTCGTGACATCACGCCGGTGCTGCAGGATCCACGCGCGTTCCGGGTATTGATCGATCTCTTCGTCTACCGCTACATGCGCCAGCGCCTGGATCTGGTCGCGGGCGTGGACGCGCGCGGCTTCATTATCGGCAGCGTGTTGGCCTATGAGCTGAACCTGGGTTTCGTGCCGGTGCGCAAGAAGGGCAAGTTGCCGTACCGCACGGTGGCCGAGGAATATTCGCTGGAATATGGCAATGCGGCGGTCGAGATGCACACCGATTCGGTGCGTACCGGCCAGCGCGTGCTGCTGGTTGACGACCTGATCGCCACTGGCGGCACCATGCTGGCGGCAATCAAGCTGCTGCAGCGCCTGGGCGCCAACGTGGTCGAGGCTGCCGCCATCATCGATCTGCCCGAACTGGGCGGCTCGGCCAAGATCGCGGCTACCGGTACACCGCTGTACACCGTCTGTCAGTACGACAGCGCATCGGTCTGAGCCGCGCGCGGCACCGGGGCCGGCGCCCCGTGCTCAGGCGTCGGATAACCGCGGCTGGATGAAGTCCAGGAACGCCTTGGTCTTGGCCGGCAGCATACGCGATGGCAGCAGCGCGAACAGGGGCAGGGGCGTCAGGCTCCAATCGGGCAGAACACGCACCAGCCCGGCCTGCTGGATGGCCCGCTCCATGGCGTCGAACACCAGTAGCGGCGTAATGCCCAGGCCTTGTCCGGCCAGGCGGCCGAGCATGCCGACGTTGTTGGCGGACAGCCGTCCCGACACCTGCACCCGCTCGACCTTGTCGCCCGAATGCAGCATCCAGAAGGAGGATTCGTCGCGCATCGTCGGGCGCAGGCATTCGTGGTGGCTCAGGTCAGCCGGCACGCGCGGCTCGCCATGGCGCGCCAGGTAGTCGGGCGATGCATACAACTGGTGTGCCATCAGCACGATCTTGCGCGAGATCAGGCTGGAGTCCGGCTGCTGGCCGAAACGCAGGATCAGGTCGAACGGATTGCTGATGGGGTCGATCGGCCGCATGCTGAGATCGAAGTCGCATTCGATATCGGGATGCTGTTCGCGGAATTCGCGAATCACGGCGGGCAGGAACAATTGCGCCAGGCTGGTTGGCAGGGAGATGCGCAGGCGGCCCTTGGGTTGGACCGCCATGTCGAGCAACTGGTCGTGGGCGATGCGGGCCTCTTCGACGATGTGGCGGCAGCGTTCGAAGTAGATGGCGCCGGCTTCGGTAAGGTCGATCTTGCGGGTGCTGCGGTTCAACAACCGCATGCCCACGCTGCGCTCGAGTTCGCTGACGCGGCGCGAGAGCGTGGATGTGGGAATATTCAAGGCTTCGGCGGCATGGCTGAAGTTCTTGCGCTTGGCGACTTCGACGAAAAGCGCGATGTCGTTAAGCTGGATATCCATGAGGCCCTCAAAATCAAATTTCCATTTCTGGCAGGTTCATATGATAAGTGGAATTATTGTCCCAGCAGTGGAAATGTCTATTTAGCCAGGACAAAGAAATCCCGCGCTGTCCGGACGCGCGCCAGACGCTGCCATGCCCCGCGCAGCGCGGGATATTGGCGGCAGACGGCAGCGGTCATGCGCAATGCGTGCGCAGCTTTTGCAGATACGCCATGCAATTGTCCCGGCTATGCAAAGATGTTCACCAAAATAAGGGTTTTTACTGAGTCCCGATCGCCAGATACTTCATCCCAGCAATCAAATTGTCACATCGACGCTGCCACCCTGGCCGCGGACGGTGTGCCAGGTTTAGGATGGAGTCATCACAATGAAAGCCCTAGCGACCGCACTCATGGTTACCGCAACCCTGGCCGGCATGTCCGCCGCCCATGCCGATGGCAAGACCCGAGAACAAGTGCGCCAGGAACTGCAGGCGGCCAAGGCCGCCGGCCAGGTCACCTTCGGCGAGCTGGACTATCCGCCCGCCATTGCCGAGCAGACCAGCCTGACGCGCGAGCAAGTGCGCCAGGAGCTGCAAAGCGCCAAGGCGGCCGGCCAGGTCACTTCCGGCGAACTGGATTACCCGCCGCCCGCCGCCGCGCCACGCGCCGCCGGCAAGACCCGCGAGCAAGTACGCGAAGAACTGGCCCGGGCCAAGGCCAATGGCGAATACACCTTTGGCGAACTGGACTATCCGCCCCAACGCCGCTGAACGACCGATGGCCGCCTTTGCCCGCCAAACCCCTTGCCCGCCAAGGGGTTTTTCACAGGGGCGGGCGATGCAGCGTGGTGCACGGTCTGTGGCGTTTATGCCGCAAAACTGTACGTGTGCGCCAACAGGAGATGTCGACCCGAAGGCGGCCGAGACGCTGGCCCTGGCACCAGCGCGGCAATTGCGAGTAAGAATTCGCATTTGATATCAAGGCGTTAAGGCAACTTCGTGGAAGGGGCGAGACGCATGCGGCGGAAATTATCCCGCCCATGGAAAGTTGTTCTTCGAAATTCGGATTACTTCAAATTGCTCCCAGACCGACACTAGATCCAGTGCAGACGCCGCGCGTTTCTTTGCCGCGGCACGCAGGGCGCGGCGGCTTCGCCGCGTGATTGCGGAAATGCCTTTATCTCGCCATTTTGGGGACTTTCAATGAAGAAGACGCTATTGGCCGTTGCGCTGCTGGCCGGCTTTGCCGGCGCCGCGCAAGCTGCCGACTCCGTGACGCTGTATGGCCTGATCGACGCCGGTATCGGTTACGAGCAGGTGAAATTCAACGGCAATTCGCAAAGCCGCTTCGGTGGCGTGCAGGGCGTGAGCAGCGGCTCGCGCTTCGGCCTGCGCGGCACCGAAGACCTGGGCGACGGCCTGCGCGCCGTGTTCACCCTGGAGGGCGGTTTCGGTCCCATGAACGGCCAGTCGCTGCAGAACGGCCGTCTCTGGGGCCGCCAGGCCACCGTGGGCCTGGACAGCGATTCCTGGGGCCGCCTGGAATTCGGCCGCCAGACCAACCTGGCGTCGAAGTACTTCGGTTCGATCGACCCGTTCTCGGTCAGCTACAACACCGCCAATCTGGGTACCACGTTCAGCAGCGCCAACACCATGCGCCTGGACAACATGGTGCTGTACCAGACCCCCAGCATGGACGGCTTCAAGCTGGGCGTGGGTTATTCGTTCAGCGCCGATGACAGCGTCACCGACGACAAGCAAAAAGGCTTCGCCACCGGCAACAACAACCGCGTCTTGACCGCCGGCGTGCAGTACCTGAACGGTCCGCTGAACCTGGCTGCCGCCTATGACCGCTTCAACCCGTCCAATGATGTCGCCGGCGGCAAGTCCAGCGCGCGCGTCCAGGAATACATCATCGGCGGCACCTACGATTTCGAGGTGGTGAAGGTGGCGGCGGCGTTCAGCCAGACCCGCGATGGCTGGTTCATCGGCCAGAACATGGGCACCACGCCGGATGGCATGCAGAAACTGGGCTCGTTCAAACTGGCCGACGGTTTCCGAGCCAATTCCTACATGATTGGCGCCACCGTGCCGCTGGGCCGTCACGCGGTGTTCGGCTCCTGGCAGCGCGCCACGCCGAACAACGACAAGCTCACCGGCGACGACGCCACCTTCAACGTCTACAGCCTGGGCTACACGTATGACTTCACCAAGCGCACCAATCTGTACGCATATGCCTCTTATGGCGACAACTATGCGTTCCAGCGCGATGCGCGCGACACCGCGTTCGCGGTGGGTGTGCGTCACCGGTTCTAAGCGATAGCGCCGGCCTGGCTGCACCTTGCTGAATGCGCGGCACATCTCCGTGAGCCGCCGAGTGACAGCGAACCCCCCTCCAGGTTGCAGCCGGGCGCGTCTTGAGCAAAGAAGGGCAGGGCCTCCCCAGGGAGGCCCTCTCGTTTTGTGCCGCGCGATTACAGGAACAGTTTGTAGGCTGGGTTGTCGGTCTCGCTCCAGTGGGGATAGCCGAGTTCGGCCACGAAGTGGCGGAATTGCTTCTTGTCGGCCGGCGGCACCTGGATGCCGATCAGGATGCGGCCGTAATCGGCGCCCTGGTTGCGGTAGTGGAACAGGCTGATGTTCCAGTCCGGGTTCATGGCGTTCAGGAAACGCATCAGCGCGCCCGGGCGCTCCGGGAATTCGAAGCGGTACAGCAACTCGTCGCGTGCCTGCGCGGAGCGGCCGCCGACCATGTGGCGCAAGTGGGTCTTGGCCATTTCATCGTGCGTCAGGTCCAGCGTGTCGAAACCATGGCGGCGGAAATGGTTGGCGATCTTGGCGGGTTCGGCCGGCGACGACACCTGCAGGCCGACGAAAACGTGGGCCCGGTCCGAGTCGGAGATCCGGTAGTTGAATTCGGTCACGCTGCGTTCGCCCACCAGTTCGCAGAAGCGGCGGAAGCTGCCGCGCTGTTCCGGCATCGTGACGGCGAACACGGCCTCGCGCATTTCGCCGACTTCGGCGCGCTCGGCCACGAAGCGCAGGCGGTCGAAGTTCATATTGGCGCCGCAGGCGATGGCCACCAGCGTCTTGCCCTTCAGGTTGTGTTCCGCGGCATATTGCTTGGCGCCCGCTACGGCCATGGCGCCGGCCGGTTCCAGCACGCTGCGGGTGTCCTGGAACACGTCCTTGATGGCGGCGCAGATGGAGTCGGTGTCCACCACCACGAAGTCATCGACGTACTTGCGCGTGAGCTTGAAGGTCTCTGCGCCCACTAGCTTGACCGCGGTGCCGTCGGAGAACAACCCGACGTCATTCAATTGCACGCGGCGGCCGGCGCGTACGCTGCGCAGCATGGCGTCGGAGTCCTCGGTCTGCACCCCGATGATCTTGATCTCGGGGCGCAATTGCTTGATGTAAGCGGCCACCCCGGCGATCAGGCCACCTCCGCCGATCGCCACGAAGACGGCGTCGATCGGGCCGGGATGCTGACGCAGGATTTCCATGCCCACCGTGCCCTGGCCCGCGATCACGTCGGGATCGTCGAAGGGATGCACGAAGGTCAGCTTTTCCTTTTTCTCCAGCGCCTGTGCGTGGGCATAGGCGTCCGAGAAGCTCTCGCCGGCCAGCACGACTTCGCCGCCCAGGCGGCGCACCGCGTCGATCTTGACCTGCGGGCTGGTGGTGGGCATGACGATGACCGCGCGGCAGCCGAGTCGGGAGGCGGCCAGCGCCACGCCCTGGGCGTGGTTGCCGGCGGAGGCCGCGATGACCCCGCGGTTGCGCGCCGCCGGCGCCAGGTTGGCCATCTTGTTGTACGCCCCGCGCAGCTTGAAGCTGAAAACGGCCTGCGTGTCCTCGCGCTTGAGCAGAATCGTGTTCGCTATGCGCTGCGACAGCAGCGGTGCGGCTTCGAGCGGCGATTCGACCGCGACGTCGTAGACCTTGGAGGTCAGGATGCGTTTCAGATAATCGGTGGACATGGACTGCGCAGGGGTGGAAGCGGAAAAGTGGGCGGCGCGGCAGACCCGCGCCCGACACGGCGTGAACGCGATTATTGCAGGGAAAGGCGCGGACGCCGACGGCCTGCGGGGGTTTTCGCCATGTACCGGACAGCCCTGGCCGCGCGTCGAGCGCGGCTACACTCGCATCCATCATGGAAGAAAGCCTCTTATCCGCGGTCCACTGGCTCTTGGGCCTGCTGGCGCTGCCCTCGGTGGGTCTGCCCGCCATTTTCGTGGTGGCGCTGGTCTCCGCCACGCTGTTGCCGCTAGGGTCCGAGCCGGCGGTGTTCGGCTACCTGAAGCTGTCGCCGGACATGTTCTGGCCCGCCATCCTGGTGGCGACCGCCGGCAATACCATCGGCGGGGCGATCAGCTATGCCATGGGCCTGGGCGCGGAAAAGGCCGTCGAGCGCTGGAAGGAACACCATCCCCATGCCCCGGGCGAGCGCCGCATGCGCATGCGCGGGCGCTGGCATCAGCGCGCCCATGACTGGATCCATCGCATGGGGCCGCCCGCGCTGCTGTTGTCGTGGCTGCCTGCCGTGGGCGATCCGCTGTGCGCCGTGGCCGGCTGGTTGCGCCTGCCATTCTGGCCATGCGTGGCCTACATGGCCATCGGCAAATTCCTGCGCTACTTCGCCATGACGGCCGGGCTGTTATGGCTTTTTTCCGGTCAGGTTTAGCGCTGACACCCCACTTAATTGGGGACACATTATCGCAGGATTGTCACGGTTTTGGACGTTTCCCTGGGGGTATTCGGGGGCAGTTCCGGCCAATGGCATAAAATAATTTTTTAAGGGCCCCCTCTTGCCGCCATGAACGCCCCTCTCGCCAGCCACATCTTGAACGGGGCGACGCCGCCCACCGCACCCGCGCGACTGCGCGAAATTCCCTACAACTACACGTCGTTCTCCGATCGCGAGATCGTCGGCCGTCTGCTGGGCGATGACGCCTGGAGCCTGCTGACCGACCTGCGCGGCGAACGCCGCACCGGGCGCTCCGCCCGCATGTTGTACGAGGTGCTGGGCGACATCTGGGTGGTGCGCCGCAACCCCTACCTGCAGGACGACCTGCTGGATAATCCCAAGCGTCGCAAGCAGTTGATCGATGCGCTGCACCATCGCCTGGGCGAGATCGACCGCCGCCGCGAACCCGGCGCGCCGGCCGAAGCCGGCCACGATCCGCACCGCGACGAGAAGGTGCTGGGCCTGCTGGGCCGCGCGCGTTCGGCCATCGCCGCCTTCGAGGGCGAGTTCGACCAGACCGCCATGCTGCGCAAGCAGGCGCAGAAGGTGCTGGGCCGCATCACCGCGCGCGACAACATCAAGTTCGATGGGCTTTCGCGCGTCTCGCACGTGACCGACGCCACCGACTGGCGCGTGGAATACCCGTTCGTGGTGCTGACGCCGGATACGGAAGACGAGATCGCCGCGCTGGTCACCGCCTGTATCGAGCTGGGCCTGACCATCGTGCCGCGCGGCGGCGGCACCGGCTATACCGGCGGCGCGATTCCGCTGACCTGGAAGTCGGCCGTCATCAACACCGAGAAATTCGACAAGCTGGGCAAGGTCGAGTCCTGTATCCTGCCCGGGCTCACCGAGCCCGTGGCCGTCATCCATGCCGGCGCCGGCGTGGTGACCAAGCGGGTGTCGGAAGCGGCCGAGGCGGCCGGTTTCGTGTTCGCCGTGGACCCGACCTCGGCCGAGGCCTCGTGCGTGGGCGGCAACATCGCCATGAACGCGGGCGGCAAGAAGGCCGTGCTGTGGGGCACCGCGCTCGACAACCTGGCCTGGTGGCGCATGGTCGATCCGGACGGCAACTGGCTCGAAGTGACGCGCCTGGACCACAACATGGGCAAGATCCATGACGTGGAGGTGGCCCGCTTCGAACTCAAGTGGTTCGATGGCCGCGGCAAGCCGGGCGAACGCCTGCTCAAGACCGAGACCCTGGAAATCGCCGGCCGCGTGTTCCGCAAGGAAGGCCTGGGCAAGGACGTCACCGACAAGTTCCTGGCCGGCCTGCCGGGCATCCAGAAGGAAGGCTGCGACGGCCTGATTACGTCGGCGCGCTGGGTGCTGCACCGCATGCCCAAGTACACCCGCACGGTCTGCATGGAATTCTTCGGCCAGGCGCGCGACGCGATCCCGTCGATCGTCGAGGTCAAGGGCTACCTGGACGGCGAGGGCCGCGCCCGCGGCGCCATCCTGGCCGGCCTGGAGCACCTGGACGAACGCTATCTGCGCGCGGTCGGCTATGCCACCAAGAGCAAGCGCGGCGCGCTGCCCAAGATGGTGCTGATCGGCGACATCGTCGGCGATGACGAGGCCGCGGTGGCCGCGGCCGCCAGCGAAGTGGTGCGCCTGGCCAACACCCGGCACGGCGAAGGCTTCGTCGCGGTGAGCGCCGAGGCCCGCAAGAAGTTCTGGCTCGACCGTTCGCGCACCGCCGCGATCGCGCGCCACACCAACGCCTTCAAGATCAACGAAGACGTGGTGATCCCGTTGCCGCGCATGGGCGAATACACCGACCATATCGAGCGCATCAACATCGAGCTGTCGACGCGCAACAAGCTGCGCCTGCTGGACGCGCTGGACGACTATCTCTGTACGCCGCTGCCGGTCGGCAAGGCGGAAGACGCCGCCGACGACGAGACCCGCGCCGAGGTGCTGGCCGAGCGCACGCGCCAGGCCATCGAGCTGCTGGCCGCCGCGCGCCAGCGTTGGCAGTGGCTGCTGGACAATCTGGACCTGCCGCTGGCCGACGCCATGCCGCAGCTGGACGGCCTGGGCATGTCGCATCTGCACGCCACGCTCACCGAGCGCCTGGCGGCGCAGCCGCGGGCGCGCGTGTTCGATGTGGTGCAGGACCGCACCATTCGCGTGTCGTGGAAGACCGAGGTGCTGGCCGGCCTGCAGGCCGCGTTCTCGGGCGCGGCGCGCAAGCCGATCCTGGACGAACTGGTGGCGATCCACGGCCGCGTGCTCAAGAGCCGCGTGTTCGTGGCGCTGCACATGCACGCTGGCGACGGTAACGTCCACACCAACATCCCGGTCAACTCGGATGACTACGGCATGCTGCAGGAGGCCCACCAGGCCGTCGAGCGCATCATGCAGATCGCGCGCGACCTGGACGGCGTGATCTCGGGCGAGCACGGCATCGGCCTGACCAAGTATGAGTTCCTGACGGAGGCCGAACTGGCGCCGTTCCAGGACTACAAGCGCCGCGTCGACCCCAATGGCCACTTCAACGCCGGCAAGCTGATGCCGGGCGCCGACCTGCGCCACGCCTGGACGCCCAGCTTCAACCTGATGGGCCACGAGTCGCTGATCATGCAGCAGAGCGACATCGGCGCCATCTCGGATTCGATCAAGGACTGCCTGCGCTGCGGCAAGTGCAAGCCGGTGTGCGCCACCCATGTGCCGCGCGCCAACCTGCTGTACTCGCCGCGCAACAAGATCCTGGCGACCTCGCTGCTGGTCGAGGCCTTCCTGTACGAAGAGCAGACCCGCCGCGGCGTCAGCCTGAAGCACTGGGAAGAGTTCGAGGACGTGGCCGACCACTGCACCGTCTGCCACAAGTGCTACAACCCCTGTCCGGTCGACATCGACTTCGGCGACGTGTCGATGAACATGCGCGCCGTGCTGCGGCGCATGGGCCGCAAGTCGTTCAATCCGGGCACGGCCAGCGCCATGTTCTTCCTGAACGCCAAGGATCCGGCCACTATCAACGCCACCCGCAAGGCGATGGTGGGCGTGGGCTACAAGGTGCAGCGCGCCGCCCACGACTTGCTGTCGGGCCTGGTGAAGAAACAGACCTCGGCGCCGCCGGCGACCGTGGGCAAGCCGCCGCTGCGCGAGCAGGTGGTGCACTTCGTCAACAAGAAGATGCCGGGCGGGCTGCCCAAGCAGGCCGCGCGCAAGCTGCTCGATATCGAAGACGCGAACTACGTGCCGATCATCCGCGATCCGAAGGCCACCACGGCCGACACGGAAGCGGTGTTCTATTTCCCGGGCTGCGGTTCGGAACGCCTGTTCTCGCAGGTCGGCCTGGCCACGCAGGCGATGCTGTGGCATGCCGGCGTGCAGACCGTCCTGCCGCCGGGCTACCTGTGCTGCGGCTATCCGCAGCGCGGCAACGGCATGACCGACAAGGCCGAGCAGATCATCACCGACAACCGGGTGCTGTTCCACCGCGTTGCCAACACGCTGAACTACCTGGACATCAAGACCGTCGTGGTCAGTTGCGGCACCTGCTACGACCAACTGGCCGGCTACGAGTTCGAGAAGATCTTCCCGGGCTGCCGCCTGATCGACATCCACGAATACCTGCTGGAAAAGGGCATCAAGCTGGAAGGCGCCAAGGGCGTGCGCTACATGTACCACGACCCCTGCCACACGCCGATGAAGCTGCAGGACCCGATGAAGACCGTGCGTTCTCTGGTGGGCGACGGCGCGGTCAAGAGCGACCGCTGCTGCGGCGAGTCGGGCACGCTGGCGGTCAGCCGGCCGGACATCTCGACCCAAGTGCGCTTCCGCAAGCAGGAAGAGCTGCTCAAGGGCGATGCCGCGCTGCGCAGCGATGGCTTCACGGGTGACGTCAAGGTGCTGACCTCGTGCCCGTCGTGCCTGCAGGGGCTGTCGCGCTACCAGGGCGACACCGGCATGGATGCCGACTACATCGTGGTCGAGATGGCGCGCCACATCCTCGGCGAAGGCTGGATGGAAGACTACGTGCGCCGCGCCAACGCGGGCGGCATCGAGCGCGTGCTGGTGTAAGCGCCGCCACCGTGGCGGCAGGACGCAACGCCCGGCGGTGACGCCGGGCGTTTTGCTTTGGGTTGACCGGCGCGGGCACCCGCAGCAACGGAAAGCTTGTGTTGCAATTTTATTGCAAATAACATTGCGTCTCAGTTGTAACCCGAGGCGCTGTATTGCCCATGCCTGTTTTTCCCCATACGCCCATCCTGGCCTTCTTCCTGGCGGCCACGGCCAGCCTGCCGGCCCACGCCGCGCGCCAACCCATCGCCGAAGCGCCGCTTTCCGGTGAAACCGAATTCCATTGCCACTTCGGCCAGGACAACAGCACCGAGTGCGTCAGCACCTACCGCTACACCATCCTGACGCTGGCCGGACGCGACCTGGTCTCGCGCATCGACCGCAGCTACGCCGAGAACGACACGCTCAAGGTGGAGCGCGCGGAGCTGATCCAGCCGGGAGAGAAGCCGCTGCCGCTCGCCGCCACGCAGATCGATACGCGCATGGCGCCGAACCCAGACCAGGGCTTCCTGCGGCAGAAGCAGACCTCGCTGGCCTTTCCCAACCTGCGGGTGGGCAGCACCATCGTCTACACCCTGCGCGAACGCTTCGCCGGCATTCCCTCGGCCACGCAGTTCCACTACGTGCTGGACCTGCAACCGCGCGCCGTGCGCCAGGAGCGCTTCCGGGCCGAGTTCAGCGCCGATCGCCCGATGGTCTGGCGCGGGCAGGCCATGGACGCCTATCGCGTCGAGGCGACGCCCGATGCCAGGCGGATCACGGTGGAGCTGAAGGCCACGCCCTATTACTATGCCTACGTCAACGAGTCGGACCAGGGCTATCTGCGGCAGTCGCCGCGCCTGGAGATCGGCAGTGCCGTCGCGTTGCAGGATTATTTCGGCCCGTTCGCCAAGCGCTACAACGAGATCCTGGCGGCCGCCTTGCCAACGAACGCCGCCGCCGCGGTCACGGCGCAGCGCGGCCAGCCCGCGCCCAAGCTCGTGGCCGGCCTGATGCGCCATCTGCACGAACACTATCGCTACCTGGGCGACTGGCGCAGTAGCGAGCGCGGCCAGATCCCTTTCGCGCTGGACGAGATCGAGCGCCGCGGCTATGGCGACTGCAAGGACCTGGCGGTGCTGCTGGTGGCCATGCTGCGCGCGGCCGGCATCGAGGCCGAACCCGCGCTGGTGACGCGCGGCACCATGGCGCCCGACGTCCTGCTGCCGGGGCTGGCGGCGCCCAACCACGCCATCGTGCGTGCCCGGGTGGAGGGCGCGACCTGGTGGCTGGATCCCACCAACCCGGTGTTCGTGCCGGGCTTCACCATGCCCGATATCCAGCAGCGCTGGGCGTTCGTCATGGACAGTCAGGGCAGTATGCGGCGCGAGGATATTGCGCTGGAAGCGCCGGGCGCGGGCGTGGTTGTGACACGCCATGAGCGGTTCGGCCAGGATGGGCAGGCGCAGGTGCGCGCCTCTGTCGAGGTCGGGCGCATGGTGGCGGCGCAGATCAGCGTGGGCGATCTACAGAACGGCGCGACGGCGATGGACCAGGCGTTGTGCCGCAGCTTTGCCGCCGAGAACCGCGATTGCCGGCTGCAACGCGCCGCCGGCGATTTCGTGGTGCCGGCCGCCTACCGTATCGACGCCACGCTGGTGGACCTGCGGGCGCTGGAGCGTGTCGGCGGGAGGTATGTGCACACGCAGTCGCACCTGGGCGATGACTGGGAGTCCTTCGCCCGCTACCGCCAGACCGGCCAGTTGGCGGATATCTATCTCGGCACGCCGGAGATATCTTCGTACGAGGTGACGCTGGCGGGCGGCCAGGTCGATGCGCGGGCGCTGCATTGCCAGGTGCGCTCGCCCTGGATCGACGTGGACCTGGATGGCAAGCCCGCCAACTCCGGTTACCAGTACCGCTACCGCAGCGTCCGCAAGGTCAGTTGGTTCAGCCATGCCGATATCGTGTCGGAGGCGTTCGGCCAGGCCATCGAGCAGGGCCGGCAATGCGTGGAGTCCCTGCGCCTGGCGGTCAAGCTTCCGGGCAAGTGACCAACCATCGTGCCGTCGCTGGCGACGGCACGTCACCAAAGAAAACGCGGCCCCTCGGGGCCGCGTTTTCTTGGCGGGGCCAGCTCATTCGAGCTTGATGTTGGCCTTCTTGATCACTTCGGCCCAGGTGGCGCGTTCCTTGTCGGCATAGGCTTTGAAGTCCTGCGCCGACATCGGCATCGGGATCACGCCCATGTCCAGCATTTTCTGCGACACGGCCGGCGATTTCAGCGTGGCGTCGAGTTCGGCGGACAGCTTCTTGACCACGGGTTCGGGCAGGCCGCCGGGAGCGACCAGGCCTTGCCACGCGTAGGCGGTGAAGTCGGACACGCCTTGTTCAGCCATCGTGGGCGTGTCGGGCAGCACGGCGACGCGCTCGGGCGTGGCGGCGCCCAGCACGCGCAGCTTGCCGGCCTTGACGTTGGGCAGGCCCGCGGCCAGGTCTATGAACATCACGTCCACCTGCCCGCCCAGCAGATCCTGGATGGCGGGCGCCGCGCCCTTGTAGGGCACGTGCAGCAGGTTGGCGCCGGTGCGCTGCTTGAACAGTTCCAGCGCCAGGTGGTGCGGCGAGCCGGCGCCGGCCGAGGCGGCGGTCAGCTTGCCGGGCTCCTTCTTGGCGGCCTGGATCACGTCGGCGACCGTCTTGTAGGGCGAATTGACGTTCACCGCCAGCAGCAGCGGGAACTTGGCGATGCCGCCGATATAGGTGAACTTGGTCGGATCGTAGGCCAGCTTGGCGTACAGCGTCGGGTTGTACGCCAGCGTGCCGGAGTCGGCGGTGCCGATCACGTAGCCGCTGGGTTCGGCCTGCGAGATCGCGGTGGCGCCGATGATGGTGGCGGCGCCAGGGCGGTTCTCGACCACGATGGTCTGGCCCAGCGGCTTTTCGAGGCCGCTGGCGACGGTGCGCGCGACCACGTCGGCGCCGCCGCCGGCCGGGTAGGGCACGATCCAGCGGATGGGTTGAGTGGGCCAGGATTGGGCCGCGGCCGCGGTGGCGGCCAGCGACAGGGCGGCAAGCGCCAACAGGCGCCGGGCGTGCTTGTGCATGGAATGTCTCCTCGTTTTTGCGACGCTATTATGCCCCGGGCACGCGGCAATATGCGCCTGTTTCACGCCCGGGATCCGGCGTCTTATTGCGGATCCGGGTAGTTGCGGGCGCCGAAGATGGCGGTGCCGATGCGGACCTCGGTCGAGCCTTCCTCGATCGCCAGTTCGAAATCGCCGCTCATGCCCATCGACAGCCGCTCCAGCGACACACCGGCGATGCCCTCCTGGCGCAACTGGTCGCGCAGCTCGCGCAGGGCACGGAAGCAGGCACGGACCGCCTGCGGATCGGGGGAATTCACGGCCATGGTCATCAGGCCCTGCACGCGCAGCGTGGGGAAGTCCGCCGCGATGCGGCGCAGAAAGGCGGCGACCTCGCCGGGCGCCATGCCGTATTTGCTGGGTTCGGCGGAGGTCTTGACCTGCACCAGCACGTCCAGGGTCCGCCCCTCGTTGACCAGGCGCCGGTGCAGCGCCTCGGCCAGGTCCGGGCGGTCGAGCGATTGCAACTCGGTGGCGTCGCGGGCGGCGTCCTTGGCCTTGTTGGTCTGCAGGTGGCCGATCAGCACCCATTGCAGGCCCTGGCCGGCCAGGGCCGCGGCCTTCTGGCGCAGTTCCTGCGTCTTGTTCTCGCCGAAGCGGGTCAGGCCCTGTGCCATGGCCTCGCGGATGGCGTCGACCTCGAACGTCTTGCTGACGGGCAACAGGGTCACGCTGTCCGGCGCCCGGCCGGCGCGTTCGCAGGCCTGGGCGATGCGTTGCCGGATGCGGGCCAGGCGGGTTGCCATGGTGTCTACTTCGGTCATGCGGCTCTCTTGGGAACGGGATGTCCCATAGTGTAGGACGCGCGTGCCCCGTTTCGCCACACCGGGGGCCGTCCGTGGCGCCTCTTCGTTGACCCTGTCCGAAGCGCAGGCTTAGAATTTCAGCACATTTGTTTAGATTTCAATGTTCTAGACCTGCCGGCGCGACCCCCATGGACCGCGCGGCTTCCTTCCCCCCTCTTGCCGTTCCCCTCCGCCATGTCCAGCGCCGCGCCCGAGTACGCTTTTGCCACACCCTTCCTGAATCCTCCCGCCTCTCCGATCCGTTCGCTCATGCCCTACGCGCTGCGTCCGGGCACGATTTCGCTGGCCGGGGGCTATCCCGCGCAGGAACTGTTCGACGTGGACGGCCTGTCGGTCGCCTCGACGCAGGTGCTGGCGCGCCTGGGCGCCTGCCTGCAGTACTCGAACATCGATGGCCAGGCCAGCCTGCGCCACGAGCTGGCGCGGCTGTCGGCGGCGCGCGGCCTGCAGTGCAACGCGGATACCGAACTGGCCGTCACGGGCGGCTCGCAGCAGGCGCTGGCGCTGTTGAGCCGGGTGATGCTGCAACCGGGCGACCACGCCATCATCGAATCGCCCGCCTTCCCCAATTCCGTGCAGGCGCTGCGCTACACCGGCGCCACCGTGCACACCGTGGCGTCGGGCCCGGATGGCATCGACATCGACGCGCTCGACGAGCTGGCCACCCGCGTCAAGCCCAAGGTCGTCTGCGTGGTGGCGTCGTTCTCCAACCCGTGCGGCGCCACCATTTCGCGCCAACGCCGCCTGCGCCTGCTGGAACTGGCGGTCAAGCACCGTTTCCTGATCGTCGAGGACGACCCCTACAGCGAACTGCGCTTCGCCGGCGAGGCGGTGCCGCCCATCATGGCGCTGGCCGAGGGCGAGGCGCGCCACTGGGCCGTGTACCTGGCGAGCATGTCCAAGACCATGGCGCCGGCCCTGCGCATCGGCTGGCTGGTGGCGCCGGCCGAGATCCGCCGCCGCTGTGTCGGCGCCAAGGCTGCCGATGACATGGCTTCGTCCGCCTGGATCCAGGAAGTGGTGGCGCAGTACCTGGCCAACGGCCGCTATGAAGAGCATGTGCCACGCATCCGCGCCGCCTATGGCCAGCGCTGCGATGCCATGGCCACGGCCCTGGCGCGCGAACTGGACGGCCGCGTCACGTTCAGCAAGCCCGAGGGCGGCATGTTCTTCTGGGCGCGCCTGACCGGCGAGGTCGATGCCACCCGCCTGCTGCCTTACGCCATCGAGCACGAGGTGGTCTATGTGCCGGGCAAGGCGTTCTACGCCGACCCGGCGCAGGCCGACCTGCACGCCATGCGCATGTCATTCGCCACCATGAACGAAAGTCAGATCGCCCAGGGCATGGAGCGCCTGAGCCGCGCGCTGGATGCCTGCGAGGCCAACCTGCCGGTGTCGATCTCGCTGGCGGCGTGATATACCCAAATGAGCGCTTGTTATTTGGCGCGGGCGCCGCATGCCGATAAGCTTCTCGCCTCGGCGCGCTTGCGCCCCGGTACAACAGGAAAACGAGTCATGGACATTGCAAAAGGGTTGGCGGGCGCGGCGTTGTTGTTCGCCGTGGCACAAGGGGCTCAGGCGGCCACGCTGGATGTGGTGCGTCAGCGCGGCGCGGTCGCGTGCGGCACCACCACTGGCTTCGCCGGCTTTTCCGCGCCCGACGCGCAGGGCAAGTGGCAGGGGCTGGACGTGGACCTGTGCCGCGCCATCGCCGCGGCCGTGTTCGGCGATGCCGACAAGATCAAGGTGGTGCCGCTCAATTCGCAGCAGCGCTTCACCGCGCTGCAGTCCGGCGAAGTCGACGTGCTGACCCGCAACACCACCGTGACGCAGCAGCGCGATACGGCGCTGGGTCTCATCCATGCCGGCATCAACTTCTACGATGGCCAAGGCTTCCTGGTGCCCAAGTCGCTTGGCGTCAAGAGCGCCAAGGAGATCAACGGCGCGACCATCTGCCTGCAGACCGGCACGTCCAACGAGAACACGCTGGCCGACTGGGCGCGCGCCAACAACGTCACCTACAAGCCGGTGGTGATCGAAACCTTCAACGAGGTGGTCAACGCCTTTGCCGCGGGCCGCTGCGACGTGTTCTCGACCGACGCCTCGGGCCTGGCTTCGATCCGCATCTCCAAGCTGCAGAACCCCGACGACTACGTAGTCCTGCCCGAGATCATCTCCAAGGAGCCGCTGGGCCCGTTCGTGCGCCAGGGCGACGATGCCTGGCTGAACATCGTGCGCTGGTCGCTGTCGGCCATGATCGAGGCCGAGGAATATGGCGTGACCTCCAGGAACGTCGATGAGCAGGCCAAGAGCAACAACCCCAACATCAAGCGCATCCTGGGCGTGACGCCCGGCGCCGGCGCCAACCTGGGGCTGGATGAAAAGTGGGCCTACAACATCGTCAAGCAGGTCGGCAATTACGGCGAGAGTTTCGAGCGCAACGTCGGCCAGGGCAGTCCGCTGAAGATCAAGCGCGGCCTGAACGCGCAGTGGACGCAGGGCGGTCTGATGTACGCGCTGCCGATCCGCTGAGCCGGGCGCGTGTCGGCGGCGGCGTCCGGCCCCGCCAATGAAAAAACCGATGCCACGGCATCGGTTTTTTCATTGGATGTACCTTGCATCCGGGACGCTCCGCGCGCAGCGTCAGCCGCGCCGGTACACCTGAGCGATCCGGGTGAAAGCCGTACGCAGTTCGCGCGTGCCGCCCTGGAAGATCAACGGCCGCCCGCGATGCGTGAAGATCACCAGCCGCTTGGAGAAAATCATCGGCACGAAGCGGGCTTCGCGCACCTCGTCCCAGGCGACTTCGCGGCGCGAGAACCAGGTCTGGCGCAGGCCGCGCTCGTCGATGGTGGTGATGGACGTCTGCATGTGCCAGGACACGAACAGCAGGCCGATGAAGCACAGGCCCACCGCCACGGCCATGAGACCGTCCAGCGGCTGGTCCGGAGCGCGGATGGCGCTGGTGACGACCTGTACCCCCAGCACGGCCAGGATGACCCAGGTCAGGATGCGCACCCAATCGGGCCAGGCCTGCCCCGACAGGGGCAGCGGGCCGATCGCGCGCAGCAGGGCGGCGTGATCCTCGGGCGAGGGGGGCGGAGCGGGGGGCGTCATGCGGCTGCGGTGTTCCGGTAGCGTTGCGAGAAGACCTGCGCCGGGTGTGCCCGGCGCTCACGCGAAACGCGCGCAGCCATTCTACGGATTTTCGTTTCAGGCGGCCCGCTTGGCGGCGATGGCGTTGCCGGCGCGGCTGGAACCCTTGCGGTTCAGGTTGGCCGACATCCATTGGCCGATGTCCACGACCGCGTCGAAGTCCACGCCGGTGTCGATGTCCAGGCCGCGCAGCATGTACAGCACGTCTTCGGTGGCGACGTTGCCGGTCGCGCCCTTGGCGTAGGGGCAACCGCCCAGGCCGGCCACCGAGGCGTGGAAGATCGAGATGCCGGTTTCCAGCGACGCCAGGATGTTGGCCAGCGCCTGGCCGTAGGTGTCATGGAAATGGCCCGAGACGCGCGCCGGGTCCACCACGCGGGTGACCGCGGCCATCACGTCGCGCACGCGCTGCGGCGTGCCCACGCCGATGGTGTCGGCCACGTCGATCTCGTCGACCTGCATGGCCAGGTAGCGCTGGGCCACGTCCACCACGGATTCGATCGGCACTTCGCCCTGGTAGGGACAGCCCAGCGCGCAGCTGATGCTGCCGCGCACGCGGATGCCGGCCGCACGGGCCGCCTGCACCACGGGTTCGAAGCGCGCGATGGATTCGGCGATGGAGCAGTTGATGTTCTTCTGCGAAAAGGCTTCGCTGGCCGCGCCGAAGATGACGATCTCGTCCGCGCGGGCAGCCAGCGCGCCCTCGAAGCCCTTCATGTTGGGCGTGAGCACCGAATAGATCGTGCCGGGGCGGCGCTGGATGCGCGCCATGACGTCGGCGCCGTCGGCCATCTGCGGCACCCACTTGGGCGACACGAACGAGGCCGCCTCGACGTTGGGAAAGCCGGCGGCCGCGAGACGGTCGATCAGTTCCACCTTGATGTCGGTGGGCACGAATTCCTTTTCATTCTGCAGGCCGTCGCGGGGCGAAACCTCGACGATCTTGACGCGTGTGGGCAATGCCATGTCTCTTCCTGTATCGGTATCGGCGGGCGGCCGCGGCGGCGGCCCGGTGCAGGGACAATATTAGCGCCATCGCATCCGGCCCCGTCCGTTGCTTGCCGCGCGGACGTCCATGCGTCGGCCATGGCGCCGTCTCGCCCGGGCCGGCGCCGCTATTTCAGGCGCTGGAAGCGGCCGTCGTCCAGGCGCGCCACGCGCGCGGCCAGTTCCAGTTCGAGCAGTTGCGCCTGCAGCGTGGCGCTGTCCAGGCCGCAGCGCGCCTGGATGGCATCCAGATGCAGGGGGTCGAAGCCCAGGGCTTCAAGTACCGGATGGTCCGGCGCCGTAGCTTCGGCCGGGGCGGCCGATCGACGGGCCCCCGGCTGCGGCGCGCCGCCGAGTTCGTCGGTGATGTCGGCCGCGGTTTCCACCAGCTTGGCGCCCTGGCGGATCAGCGCATGGCAACCGCGCGACAGTGGCGAATGGATCGACCCGGGAATGGCGAATACCTCGCGCCCGCTTTCGCCTGCGAGCCGCGCGGTGATCAGCGAGCCGCTCTGCCTGGCCGCTTCCACCACCAGCACGCCCCGCGCCAGCCCGGCGACGATGCGGTTGCGCTTGGGGAAGTGCTGCGGCAGGGCACCCGTGCCCATCGGCAGTTCCGACACCAGCGCGCCGTGCGCGGCGATGCGGTGAGCCAGGTCGCGATGCCGGGCCGGATAGATGCGGTCGATGCCGGTACCCATTACGGCGACGGTGCCGGCGCCGTCCGGCCCGGCGTCCAGCGCGCCTTCATGCGCCGCGGCATCGATGCCCAGGGCCAGGCCGCTGACCACGCGCCAGCCGTTGCCGGCCAGGTGGCGGGCGAAGGCGCGGGCGTTTTCCTGGCCGCCGGGCGTGGCGTTGCGCGCGCCCACCACCGCCAGCGACGGCCCTTGCAGATAGGCCGGATCGCCGTTCACATAGAGCAGGATGGGCGGGTCGGCGATGGTGAGCAGGCTTTGCGGATAGTTTGGGTCGGACAGCGTCAGGATGTGGTGGCCGGGCGCCTCGACCCATTGCAGGGCGCCGTCGACCTGGGCCGCCATGTCGGCCGGCATGGGCGCGGCCAACTGGCGCGCCAGCGGCTCCGGCAGTTGACGCGCCAGGGCGGTGGCGCGCTGGGCGTAGATCTGTTCGGGCAGCCCCAGGGCGCCCAGGAGCGTGCAGGCGGTGGCGGAACCGATACCCGGTTCCAGGGACAGGCGCAGCCAGGCGGATAGTTCAGCGGCGGTGTGGGTGAGCGGCATGGGCAGGGTGCCGGGCGGGCCGGCGCGGCAAGGGCATGGGACGGGGCGCGCTTGGGCGCGGCGGACGTCCGAGAGTGTCGCACGGCGGCTGGGCGCAGCCGCGCCGGGCGGACCGAATCGTCCCGGCTGGCGCCGGCCAAAGCGGGACCGGACCGGCCTTCGACAATGCGCGGTTTAGCCGAAAACTATTAGAAATCAAGACTCTAATGAATTAAACTCTTACTCAAACACCAATTACCGACGATTCCTCCCTTCAATGGCTTTACTTCCTATCCTTCGCTACCCGGATCCGCGCTTGCACAAGAAGGCCAAGCCGGTCGCCGAGGTCGATGACCGTATCCGCCAACTGGTGCGCGACATGGCCGAAACCATGTACGACGCGCCGGGCGTGGGCCTGGCCGCGACGCAGGTCGACGTGCACGAGCGCGTGGTCGTCATCGACGTGTCCGAAGAAAGCAATCAACTGCTGGTGCTGATCAATCCCGAGATCACCTGGCGCAGCGACGATTACAAGATCTACGAGGAAGGCTGCCTGTCGGTTCCCGGCATCTACGACGAAGTCGAGCGCGCCTCGCGCATCCGCTGCAAGGCGCTGGATATCGACGGCAAGCCGTTCGAGTTCGACGCCGACGGCCTGCTGGCGGTGTGTGTGCAGCATGAACTCGACCACCTGGAAGGCAAGGTGTTCGTCGAATACCTTTCCAACCTGAAGCAGAACCGCATCAAGACCAAGCTGAAAAAGGCCGAGCGCGAAGCGCTGCGCGCCTGAGCCCGTTTCCTTTCTCCCGGTCCGACCCCATGCGCCTAGTCTTTGCCGGCACGCCGGAATTCGCCCGTATCGCCTTCGACGCCCTGCGGGCGGCGGGGCACGACATTCCCCTGGTCATGACCCAGCCCGACCGGCCGGCCGGTCGCGGGCTCAAGCTCACGCCCAGCCCCGTCAAGCAGGCGGCGCTGGAGGCCGGCATCGAGGTGGCCCAGCCGCGCAGCCTGCGGCTGGACGGCCGTTATCCCGATGAAGCCGCCGCGGCGCGCGCCCTGCTCGAACGCGTGGCGCCCGATGTCATGGTAGTTGCCGCCTACGGCCTGATCCTGCCGCAGTGGGTGCTGGACCTGCCGCGCCTGGGCTGCCTGAACATCCACGCCAGCCTGTTGCCGCGCTGGCGCGGCGCGGCACCGATCCAGCGCGCCATCGAGGCGGGCGACGACCGCACCGGCGTCACCATCATGCAGATGGACGCGGGCCTGGACACCGGCGACATGCTGCTCGAACGCATCGTGCCGATCGGCGCCGACACCAATGCCGCGCAATTGCACGACGCGCTGGCGCTGGCCGGCGGTGAGGCGATCGTCGCGGCGCTGGCCGCGCTGGACCAGGGCGGCCTGACGCCCACCCCGCAGCCTGAAGACGGCGTGACCTACGCCGCCAAGCTGGACAAGGGCGAAGCCGCGCTCGATTGTGGCCAGCCGGCGGAATTGCTGGCGCGCCGGGTGCGTGCCTTCAATCCGGTGCCGGGCGCCAGCATCCGCCTGCCCGGCCTGGCCGACCCCGTGAAGGTATGGCGTGCCGAGGCTGTGGCGCAGACCGCGACGGCCGCGCCCGGCAGCGTGCTGCGCGCGGACGCCGAAGGTATCGACATCGCGACCGGCGAGGGCGTGCTGCGCTTGCTGGAATTGCAGAAGGCCGGCGGCAAGCGCCAGCCTGTGGATGTGTTCGTGCGGGGCTGGCAGCCGGCCTGAGGCCGACCGCCGCCGCAATGCGGCAACGGGCCCCGCTACGATGGCGGACGGCCCGTTTTCAAGGGCGTTGGGCCAGCAGGTCCAGGTAGGCGCCCGACTGCAACTGGTCTGGCGCGACCTGCAGGCTGGCCAGTAGTTCGTGGGCCTCGGCCACGCCGGCCTCGACGCTTTCGCCGTCGCGCAGCACTACTTCCAGTTCCAGGAATTCCCCCAGCCCTTCGACCCGGTCCAGGTGGATGCGGGTGCGCCCAGCCATGAACAGTGTCCGTTGCTTGCGCACGCGGCCGATCACGCCGTGGGCCAGCGCCAGCACTTCGCGCAGGGTGTCGGGCGAGGCGGTGGGCGAGATGAGGTAGAAGCTTTCCTTGGGGCCGGTCGCGTCGGCGCGGCGGTAGAAGATCAGCTCGCCGGTGCCGTTACCGAAGTCGCGCAGTTTGAGGCGGCCGTTGGCGCAGGTGAAGAACGTGTCGTCCTGGGCGATGCGCACCGGCGCAGCGCCCGACAGCGCCGCCGCCAGGGGTTCGAGGGCCGCCAGGCTGGCGATCCGGGCCTTGATTTCGACGTTGCGTGCCATCCGGTGTCCTTGTCGTGGTGCCGCGCCGCGGCTCAGGCCAGCACGGCGGGCAGGTCGGCGACCTGCATGATCAATTCGTCGGGACCGCGCTCGCGCAGCGCATCCACGTGGTTGTAGCCCCAGGCCACCGAGCCGACCCGTACGCCGGCCTTGCGGGCCGCGTCGATGTCGCGCATTTCGTCGCCGATCAGCAGGAAGCGCTCCGCAGGCGTGTCATGACGCTGCAGCAGCCGCTCGATCTTGGCGGCCTTGCCGAACAGGTCGGTGCCGCATTCGTAGTCGTCGAACAATGCGGCGGTTTCCGGCCCGAGCACGCGCTGCACGTTTTCCAGCGAATTGGAACTGACCACGGCCAGGCGCAGGCCGCCTGCCTTCATGCGCGCCAGCGCCTGCGGAATGCCGTCGAACATATGGACGCCGGGATCGATTTCCTGCATCAACGTGCGCACGTGCGTCAGGATGGCGGGCAGCTTCCATAGCGGGATGCCCAGGAATTTCAGGATTTCGGTGGCGTCCCGGTGGCGCAATTGCTCGCGCTCGGCGGCGTCGATCTTGCGGAAACCGTACTTGTCCGCGACCGTGTTGAGGATGGAATTGAACCAAGGCATCGTGTCGGCCAGGGTTCCGTCGAAGTCGAAGGCTGCGATGTCGTATTTCAAGTAAACAGTCCGATGCCGGGCTACATGGGGTGAAGCAGATACTGCACCACCGGCGCCAGGTCTTCAAGCGGTGGCGCGCCGGCAACGACGCGCTGCGCGCTGGTCCAGGGGTAATCCAGCGCCAGCAGCCAGCCGAAGACGGCGTCGGTGTCGCGGGCCGGCAGCGTCACCATGGTCTCGATGGTGATGGTCAGGTGCGTGGCGCGGTAGGGGTCGGGCTGGAATGTCCAGTCATAACGGCCGCAGCCCACGCGCACGTTGCCCGTGGCCTTTTCGGTCATGCCGACGATCCAGTCACAGGAATAGTCGGACAGGTGCGCGCCGGCCTCAGGGCGCGACAGGTAGAACGTGTAGACGTTGTCGTAGGTCTGGCCGAACTTGCGCACCAGCGTGTCGGTGATGGCGGCCAGGCCGTGGGACTCGGGCGGGAACGCGATGGCCTGCGTGCGCAGCGCCATCTTCAGCACCGCTTGCGGCGCGAAGGCGCGCGCCATGTAGTGCGGGCGGTTTTCGTCCTTGGCGTGAAAGTAATCGCGCAATACGGATTCGGTGCTGGCGGGAGACGACGAACCGGAGGTCATTGCGGGTTCCTTGGGGGTTAGGGGGCGCGGTGCTCGGGCTTGACCGGCTCGAACCACTTGGAGACGTTGGGGGGCTCGTAGATGGCGTAGCGGTCCAGCAGTGTGGCGGGATCGCTTTCGACCACCAGCATGTCGCGGTGCTGGGGGCGCATGAAGGCTTCCTCGACGGCGTGGTCGACGAACTGCATCAGCGTGTCGTAGTAGCCGGCGATGTTGAGCAGTCCGCACGGCTTGCTGTGCATGTTGAGTTGGGCCCAGGTCCAGACCTCGAAGAATTCCTCTAGCGTGCCGGCGCCGCCAGGCAGCGCGATGAAGCCGTCGGCCTTTTCCATCATCATGGCCTTGCGCTCGTGCATGCTTTGCACCAGGTGCAGTTCGGTCAGGCCGCGATGGGCCTGTTCCTTTTTCTGCAGCAGTTCCGGGATCACGCCGATCACGCGGCCGCCGCCGGCCAGCACCTCATTGGCGATCACGCCCATGATGCCGACAACCGAGCCGCCGTAGACCAGGCCGAGGTCGCGCTTGACGAGTTCACGGGCCAGCACGCGGGCCTGTTCCAGGTATTCGGGGCGAGCGCCGGGATTGGAGCCGCAATACACACAGATGTTCTTCAGGGTCATATGAAGCTGCTTATAGCCGGGCCCGTTACAGATTGCGTCACGGGCTTTTCGGGAAGCCGATAGTTTACGAGAAGCGCCGGGCGTGTTTTTCGAGACCCCGGCGGGGCCGATCCGGCTGCCGGGGCAATGTTTGGACACAGCATCTTTTCCCATGGTCGGTAGACTGGGGCGTTCGGAACGACTGGAAGTCCAGCGTCGTATTGCCAACCTTACAAGGAGCTAACGATATGGAAAAAACGACCCGTAACCGCGAACAGGCGAGCCGCCCCTTCGACATGGATGTGAAGGCAATCCGCGCCAAGGCGCGCCAGGACATCGAGTCCGGCGCCGTCACCGATACCTACCGCGCCGACCGCCAGACCGTGCTCAAACTGCTGAACGAAGCGCTGGCCACCGAGATCGTCTGTGTGCTGCGCTACAAGCGCCACTTCTTCATGGCCCGCGGCCTGAACGCCGAGCCGGTGGCGGCGGAGTTCGCCGAGCACGCCACCCAGGAACAGGACCACGCCGACAAGCTGGCCGAGCGCATCGTGCAGTTGGGCGGCGAGCCCAACCTGTCGCCCAAGGGCCTGCTGGAGCGCAGCCATTCCGAGTACATCGAAGGCGCCACGCTCGAGGAAATGATCAAGGAAAACCTGATCGCCGAGCGCATCGCCATCGACAGCTACCGGCAGATGATCGACTACATCGGCGAGCAGGATTCGACCACCCGCCGCCTGCTGGAAGAGATCCTGGCGGTCGAGGAAGAGCACGCCGACGATATGTCCGATTTCCTGGCCAAGCACTGAGCCAGACGTCAGCGGCGGGCGGCGGCCGCGTCATGGCGCCGCGCCGCCGCATCCAGTTGCGCATGGTGCCGTTCGGCCCAGCGATCCAGGGCCACCAGCGCCACGTTCAACGATTTCCCCAGATCCGTCAGGTGATAGCGCACGTGCGGCGGCACGGTGCGCATGTCCTCGCGCCGCACCAGGCCGTGGCGTTCCAGGTCGCGCAGCGTCTGCGTCATCATCTTCTGTGAAATGCCATCGAGCCTGCGCAGCAGCTCGCTGTTGCGCAGCGGGCCGCGCGCCAGTGCCGGCAGGACCAGCGGCACCCACTTGCCGGAGATCAGCTCGAGCGCGCGGCGCGACGGGCAGGCGGCGTCGAAGACATCGCCGGGGGAAGCGGGAGAACCAGCCATGTCAGGCCCTCATGGTTACCAAAAGGTGCGTACTTGTGCCTGGGTAACTATAGGCCCTAAGCTGGCCGCATTCCAATCTCGAAGGGAGGCCGCGATGGCCTGGTGGATCCTGTTGGCCGCAAGCGCGGTGGAGATCGTGATGGCGCTGGCCTTGAAGTACGCGGACGGCTGGACCCGCTTCTGGCCCAGCGCCATTGGCATTGCCGCGGCGTTGGGCAGCATCTTCCTGCTGACGCTGGCGATGCGGCACTTGCCCGCCGGCACCGCCTACGCGGTGTGGACGGGCATCGGTTCGGTGGGCATCGCGGTGCTGGGGATCGTGCTGTTCGGCGATTCGCCGTCCGTTGCGCGGCTGGCATGCATCGCGTTGATCGTGGGCGGCGTGGCGGGGCTGAAACTGCTGGAGGCCTGAATGCAACCGGCGGCGGGCGCCGCCGGCGCGTGGAAGGTTCAGACCGTGTCGGCCCAGAGGTCGTACTCGTCGGATTCGGTGACGCGGGCGCGCACCAGGTCGCCGGCCTTGAGCTGGCGGTCCGAGCTGACGTAGACGCAACCGTCGATTTCCGGCGCATCGCCGGCGCTGCGGCCCACGGCGCCGTCTTCATCCACTTCGTCGATCAGCACCTCGATCTCGCGGCCGACCTTTTGCGCCAGGCGCGCGGTCGAGATCGACTGCTGCAGTTCCATGAAGCGTTCCCAGCGTTCCTGCTTGATCTCATCCGGCACCGGATTGTCGAGCAGGTTGGCGGGCGCGCCTTCGACCGGGGAATACTGGAAACAGCCAACGCGGTCGAGCTGCGCTTCCTGCATCCAGTCCAGCAGGTACTGGAAGTCTTCCTCGGTCTCGCCGGGGAAGCCGACGATGAAGGTCGAGCGGATGGTCAGGTCGGGGCAGATCTCGCGCCACTTCTTGATGCGCGCCAGTGTCTTGTCCTCGAATGCCGGACGCTTCATGGCCTTGAGGATGCGCGGGCTGGCGTGCTGGAACGGGATGTCCAGGTAGGGCAGGATCTTGCCCTCGGCCATCAGCGGAATCACTTCGTCCACGTGCGGATACGGATACACGTAATGCAGGCGCGTCCAGACACCCATTTCGGACAAGGCGGTACAGAGCTCGGTCATGCGGGTGCGCACCGGGCGGCCGTTCCAGAAGCCGCTGCGGTACTTGACGTCGACGCCGTAGGCGCTGGTGTCCTGTGAGATCACCAGCAGTTCCTTGACGCCGGCCTTGACCAGGCGCTCTGCCTCGCTGAGCACGTCGCCCACCGGGCGGCTGACCAGGTCGCCGCGCATCGACGGGATGATGCAGAAGCTGCAGCGGTGATTGCAGCCTTCCGAGATCTTCAGGTAGGCGTAGTGGCGCGGAGTCAGCTTGACGCCCTGCGGCGGCACCAGGTCCAGGTAGGGATTGTGGTCCTTCTTGGGCGGCGCGGCGTCATGCACGGCGCGCACCACTTCCTCGTACTGCTGCGGGCCGGTCACGGCCAGCACGCTGGGATGCACGTTGCGGATCACCGATTCCTCGACGCCCATGCAGCCGGTGACGATGACCTTGCCGTTCTCGGCCAGCGCTTCGCCGATGGCTTCCAGCGACTCGGCCTTGGCGCTGTCGATGAAACCACAGGTGTTGACCACCACGACGTCGGCGTCGTTGTACTCGGGCGTGACTTGATAGCCTTCGGTGCGCAGTTGGGTCAGGATGCGTTCGGAGTCGACCAGGGCTTTGGGACAGCCCAGGCTGACAAAGCCGACTTTGGGGGAAGACATGGAATACCTCGGTGGGCGCGAGCCGGCGCCAATGATCAAATACTGCGCAATTCTAGCGCGGCAGGGCGGGGGGCCGATATTTTAGCGGGTCGCCGGGTCGGGCCGCTGGATGTTGTGTGTCCCCAATATTTCCAGCGCCATCCGGCGCGCATGCCGCGCGAGTTCAGGCGCCGCCGCGGCGGTACAGCGCCAGGGTGCCGGCCAGTCCGATCATGAGCGAGCCGCAGACCCGGTTCAGCCAGCGCAGGCCGGAACCGCGGAAGGCGCGCACCAGTTGCGCCCCCAGGGTGGCGTAAGCCAGCATGGTGGCGATGTTCATCAGCGCCAGCACGGCGGCCACGATGGCGTATTGCGGCAGCAGGGGGGCCTGGGTGTTGATGAATTGCGGCAGGAAGGCCGACATGAACAGCAGCGCCTTCGGATTGGTCAGCGCCACCACGAAGCTGCGCAGGCCCAGCCGGACCCCCTTGGGGCGGCTGGCGCCAGACTCGGCCGCCGGCAGCACCAGGGCCGCGTCCGACCGCAGCATCTTCCAGCCCAGGTAGGCCAGATATGCCGCGCCCGCCCATTTGATGGCGTGAAAAGCGATCTCCGAGGCGGCCAGCACCACGCCCAGGCCGGAGGCGACCGCACCCACCAGGATGAAATCCGCCAATACCGCGCCACCCATGCCCCAGCAGGCGGTACGTACGCCGTGGCGCCAGCCGTTGCTCATGGCGAGCAGCACGGTGGGGCCGGGCGTCACGATGGCGACGGCCGAGGCCAGGATGAACAGCAGCAGTGTGGCGGTGGACATGGCGGGCTCCGTGGCAAGCGGCCAGTGTGACGCGCCCGTTCCGGTTCGTCCAGCATTGGGCGCGGCCGCCGCCGGGGCAGGCGGGCCGCGCCGGGCTACCATAGCGGTCTTATCCTCTGATCTGTTGCCATGTCCACGCGTTCCGACCCCCCTCATCTGGCCCCGCCGCTGTCCGCCATTCTGCTCTCCAGCGCGGAGGTGGTGCAGGACGTCCTGGACGGCCGCTCGCTGACCGAGGCGCTGGCCGACGTCGACGGCGGGCTGCGTCCCGCCACGCAGGCGGTGTCGTTTCACGCCATGCGCTACCTGGGTTGGGCCGATGCGGTCGGCCGCGAGCTGGTGCAGCGGTATCCGAATGTGCTGTTCGAATCGCTGCTGCTGGTATCGCTGACGTTGCTCAAGGCCGAGGGCGAGGCCGCCGCGGCGCTGCCCGGCATGCCGGTATACGCACCGCATACGGTGGTGGACCAGGCCGTCACGGCGGCGGCCCGGAGCCGCAGCCTGGCGTCGTTCAAGGGCCTGCTCAATGCCTGCCTGCGCCGCTTCCTGCGTGAACGGACGATCCTTGACGCCGCGGTGGCCGACAGCCCGGAGGCGGAATGGAACCACCCTGGTTGGTGGGTCAAGCAATTGCGCGTGGCTTATCCGCGGCAATGGCAGGATGTGCTGCGGGCGGCCAATGTGCCGGCGCCGCTGACGCTGCGCGTCAATCGCCGCCGCGCCAGCCGCGAGCAGGTGCTGGCCGCGTTCCATGACGCCGGCCTGGCGGCCGAAGCCGTGGGCGCGGCTGGTCTGGTGCTGGCCACGCCCCGTCCGGTGACCCAGTTGCCGGGCTTCGCCGAGGGCTGGTGGTCGGTGCAGGACGCTGGCGCCCAGTTGGCCGCCGAGCTGCTGGCGCCCAAAGACGGCATGCGCGTGCTGGACGCCTGCGCCGCGCCCGGCGGCAAGACCGCCCACCTGCTGGAACTGGCCGATATCGACCTGCTGGCGCTGGATGCCGACGCTGACCGCCTGGCCCGCGTCGGCCAGAACCTGGACCGGCTCGGCCTGGCCGGCGAGCAGGTGCGCCTGCGCGCCGCCGACGCCGCCGACCTGGATGCGTGGTGGGATGGCCAGCCGTTCGATGCGGTGTTGGCGGACGTGCCATGCACCGCATCGGGCATCGTGCGCCGCCATCCCGACATCCGCTGGCTGCGCCGCGAAAACGACCTGCGTCGCACCGCGGCGCTGCAGGCCCGCATCCTGGACGCCCTCTGGCGCACGGTGGCGCCCGGCGGCCGCCTGCTGTATGTCACCTGCTCGGTCTTCCCGATCGAAGGCACGCGCCAGGCGCTCGAGTTCCTGCAGCGCCACCCCGAGGCCACGCGGCTGGACGCGCCAGGCCAGTTGCTGCCAGTTGCGGTCGATGCAACACCCGCGGCACAACACGACGGGTTTTTCTACGCCTTGTTTGCCAAGCAGTCCTGAATCGCCAAGAATAGGGGCAAGACGGTTTCGGTGTCGTATGTCCATCATTTCACGCTTATTTCTGGGGTTATTGTTCGCATCCGCCGCGCTGTCTTTGGCGCCGGCCGGTCAGGCGCACGGGTCCGAGCCGAAGGTGGTGCGCGTCGAACCGGTCGTGCGTGGCGACAAGCTTGAAATCGACGCCGACATCGAATTCGAACTGAACCAGCAATTGCGCGATGCCGCCCAGCGCGGCGTGCCGCTGTATTTCACGGCCGACCTGACCATCACCCGCGAACGCTGGTGGTGGTTCGACAAGTCGCTGGTGGACACTTCCCGCACCTGGCGGGTGATCTACAACGCATTGACCCGCCAGTGGCGTGCCGGCGTCGGCGAGCTGACGTTCCCGGTGGCATCGCTGGACGACGCCATGAGCGTCATCCGCCATGTCCGCAACTGGCAGGTGGCGGATGCCGATGATTTCGACGAGGGCGTGGTGTATGGCGGCCAGTTCCGGCTGCGGCTGGACACGTCGTTGCTGCCCCGGCCGTTCCAGGTCAACGCCCTGAACAGCAGTTCGTGGATTCAGGGCACCCCCTGGACCGATTTCTCGTTCTCGCTGGGTGACAAGGAGAAAGACCCCTCATGAGGCTGTTGCTTCGGCTGGCCTTGGTGGTTGGCGCCGTGAGCGGCCTGGCGTTGCTGGGCCTGCTGGCGTGGTCTACCGGCAATGCCTCGCGCTTTGCGCGCTACTACGACATCTTGCTGGTTCTTAACGGTATTTTCGCGCTGGCGCTGTTCGTCTGGGTGGTGGCCCTGACGGTGCGCCTGGCGCGGCAGATTCGCCGCCGGCAATTCGGCGCCCGGCTCACCGCCAGGTTCTCGCTGGCGTTCGCCCTGATCGGCGTGGTGCCCGGCGCCTTGATCTACACCGTCTCGGTGCAGTTCATGTCGCGCTCGATCGAATCCTGGTTCAACGTGCGGGTCGACAGCGCGCTGGAGGCCGGCCTGAACCTGGGCCGTGCCGCGCTCGATTCGCAACTGGCCGACCTGGATGCGCGGGCCCGCTCGATGGCCGCCGAGCTGAATCGCAATTCCGACACCGGCGTGACACTCGCGCTGACCCGCTTGCGCGAAGCCAACGGCGTGCAGGAAGCCATGGTCTTCACCGGCAGCGGCCGCATGGTGGCATTTTCCACCAGCCAGTACGGCCAACTGCTGCCGGCCATGCCGCCGTCCACCGTGATGAACCAACTGCGTCTGTCGCGTGGCTATTCGGCCGCCGAGGCCGACGACCCCGTCAAGCCAGGGATGGACGGCGGGCTGCATCTGCGGGTGGTGATTCCCCTGACCGGCCCGGACCGCTATGACAACCTGCTGGGGGCGGCTTCCGAGCCGCGCTGGCTGCAATTGCTGCAGCCGGTGCCGGAGCAGATCGCGCACAACGCCAACCTGGTGCAGCAGGGCTTTCGCGACTACCAGGAGCTGGCGCTGTCGCGGCTGGGCCTGCGCAAGCTTTACGGCATCACGCTGACCCTGGCGCTGCTGCTGGCCGCGTTCGGCGCCATTGCCGTGGCGTTGTCGTTGTCCAAGCGGCTGGTGCGGCCATTGCTCAGCCTGGCCGGCGGCACCCAGGCCGTGGGCGTGGGCGACTACCGGCCGCTGCCGGAGCCTCCGGAACGCGACGAGGTTGGCCAGCTCACCCGTTCTTTCAACGCCATGACGCGCCAGCTCGACGAGGCCCGTCGCATGGTCGAGAGCAACCGCCAACAGCTTGAACGCTCCAACGTCTATCTGGAGAGCGTGCTGTCGAACCTGTCCTCGGGGGTGCTGGTGTTCGACGAGGCGTTCCGCGTCACCACCGTCAACCAGGGCGCGCAGACCATCCTGCAGGCCGATCTGCGCTCGGTGATCGGGCGGCCGCTGGAAACCGTGGATGGCATGCTCGAGTTCGCCAATATCGTGCGGCAGGCGTTTTCCACCCACGCGGCGGTGGGCTCCGAGCGCCAGCACTGGCAGCAGCAGTTCGAGATCGCGCCCAAGCAGGGCGATACACCCAACGGGCCGCAGCCGCTGACGCTGCTGGCGCGCGGCACGCACCTGCGGGTCGACGGCCGTGGCAACGGCTACCTGGTGGTGTTCGACGACATCACCGAGGTCATTTCGGCCAACCGCACGGTGGCCTGGGGCGAGGTCGCGCGCCGCCTCGCCCACGAAATCAAGAACCCGCTGACGCCGATCCAGCTATCCGCCGAGCGCCTGGCGATGAAGCTGGAAGGCAAGCTGCCGCCGGCCGAGGCGCAGATCGTCGAACGCTCCACCAACACCATCGTCAACCAGGTGGCCTCGCTCAAGCAGATGGTGGACGATTTCCGTGAATACGCCCGCACCCCGCCTGCGGTGATGCAGCGCATCGACTTCAATGCACTGGTGGCCGATGTGCTGTCGCTGTACGGGTGGGAGCCGGATGGGGGCGTCTCGGTGCGCTCGGCGTCCGGCCAGGCGCTGAATCTGGACGTCAACCTGGGCGCGGGCCTGCCTGCCATCGAGGGCGATCCGACCCAGTTGCGGCAGGTGATCCACAACCTGTTGTCCAATGCCCGCGACGCGATTGCCGAACAGGGCGGCAATGGCCGGGTTAGCGTCACGACCCAACTGATGCGCAGCGAGCAGCCCGATCGGGCCGACCAGCAGGCGCTGCGTTTCACGGTCGCCGATACGGGCCCGGGCTTCCCGCCACAGGTCATGCAGCGCGCCTTCGAGCCCTACGTCACCACCAAGTCCCACGGGACTGGGTTAGGATTGGCAATCGTACGCAAGATAGTGGAAGAGCACGGCGGTCGGATCGACCTTGCCAATCGCAAGGAAGGGGGCGCGCGGATTTCCATCTTGTTGACCCGGCTTGCGCCCGGGGCCGATACTATGGACGCGACCGCGCAAGAAAAGGATAATGCGGCTACGCAATAGGTGGATGCTTTATGGCCAGAATTCTGGTGGTTGACGACGAAGTCGGTATTCGCGAGCTTTTGTCGGAAATCCTTTACGACGAAGGGCACACGGTCGAATTGGCCGAAAACGCGGCGCAGGCGCGCGCCGCGCGCCTGCGCATGCGTCCCGATCTGGTGCTGCTGGACATCTGGATGCCGGACACCGATGGCGTCAGCCTGCTCAAGGAATGGGGCTCGCAGGGTTTGCTCGACATGCCCGTGATCATGATGAGCGGCCACGCCACCATCGACACGGCGGTCGAGGCCACCCGCATCGGCGCCATGGATTTCCTCGAAAAGCCGATCACGCTGCAACGCCTGCTCAAGACCGTGGCCGCCGGCCTGGCCCGAGGCCGGGTGCCGCATCCGGTGCCCGTGGCGGCGCCGGCGGCGGCCAGCACCGTCGTGGCCCTCGAAGACGAGCTCGACCCGCCGGCGCTGTCGGCCGCGCCCGCCAACGAGATTCCCGTCAGCGCCAACGGCCAGTTGGGCAGCATTTCGCTGGACCAGCCGCTGCGCGAGGCGCGTGACGAATTCGAGCGCATCTATTTCGAATATCATCTGGTCCGCGAAAGCCACAGCATGACGCGGGTATCCGAGCGCACCGGCCTTGAGCGTACCCATCTCTATCGCAAGCTCAAGCAATTGGGCATCGAATCCGCGCGCAAGCGAGGCGCATGAAGATCCTGATCATCGGCGCTGGTCGTGTCGGCACCAGCGTGGCTGAAAACCTGGTGTCCGAGCAGAACGACATCACCGTGATCGATTCCGATCCCTCCCAACTGCAATACCTGCAAGAACACTTCGACCTGCGCGTCGTCCATGGCGACGGGTCCCAGGTCTCGGTGCTGGAAGCCGCTGGGGCGGCCGACACCGACCTGCTGATCGCCTGCGCCGCGTCCGACGCCGCCAACATGGTGGCCTGCAAGATCGCCCGCCAGTTGTTCAACATTCCGCGCCGCATCGCCCGCATCCGTTCAGTCGAGTTCTCCGAATACCCGGAGCTGATGAGCGAAGAAGGCTTCTGCGTCGACGCCATCATCAGCCCCGAGCGCAGCGTCACCACCTACCTGCACAGCCTGATCGAATTCCCCGAAGCCTTGCAGGTGGTCGAATTCGCCGAGGGCCGGGTCAGCGTGGTGACCGTGAGGGTGGGGCATGGCAGCCCCATGGCGCACCATCCCGTCGACAAGCTGCGCGAAGTCTGGCCCGATGTCACCGCCCGTGTGATCGACGTGCTGCGCGGCGGGCGGCCGCTGCGGGCCGGAGCCGGCACCGTGATCGCGCCCGGCGACGAAGCGGTGCTGGTGGTGGACACGCGCCACGCGCGTCGCGCCGTGCGGCAACTGCGCGAAGCCGAAAAGGCCGTGCGCCGTGTGATGATCGCCGGCGGCGGCAACATCGGCCTGCGGCTGGCGCGGGCGCTGGCCGAGGAAAACTACAGCGTGCGCATCATCGAACGCGACCTCAAACGCTGCGAATACCTGGCCACGCAGTTGCCGGACAGTGTGCTGGTGCTGCACGGCAGCGGCACCGACGAGGCGCTGCTGGAACGCGAGAACATCGAGGACATGGACACCTGGCTGGCCCTGACCAGCGACGACGAGGACAACATCATGTCGTCGCTGCTGGCCAAGCGGCTGGGCGCCCGCAAGGTGATCGCGCTGATCAACCGCCAGGCCTATGGCGAGCTGATGCAGGGCAGCCATATCGACATCGCGGTGTCGCCGTCGCAGGCCACCATGAGCGAACTGCTGCGCCATGTGCGCCGGGGCGACGTGGCGGCCGTGCACCGGCTGCGCCAGGGCGTGGCCGAGGCCCTGGAGGCCATCGCCCATGGCGACCGCTCCACCTCCAAGGTGGTGGGCCGCAAGGTCGGCGAGATCAGCCTGCCCAAGGGCGCCAGCATCGGCGCCCTGGTGCGCGAGGACGAAATCATCCTGCCCGATGCCGATACCGTGATCGAAACGGACGACCACGTCATCGTCTTCGTGCCCTCGCGCAAGCAGATGCCGCGCGTGGAAAAGCTGTTCCAAGTGTCGGCGTCGTTCTTCTGATGAACCCGCGCTTCCAGCATCCCGACGGACCGGCGGCGGCCGGGGAGGCCGCATGAAGCGCGTCCTGGCGACCCTGCATATCCTGGGGCTGACCATGGTGATGTTCGCCCTCACCATGCTGATTCCGCTGGGCGTGGCCTATGCCGGCGGCGACGCGGCGCGCAGCGCTTTCCTGCATGGCTTCCTGCTGTCCATCGGCATCGGCGTCGCCCTGGCGGCGCTGACGCGGCGTGCCCGCAGCGAACTGCGCGCGCGCGACGGTTTCGTGCTGGTGTCGGCCGTGTGGGCCGGCCTGCCATTGCTGGCGGCGATTCCCCTGTTGCTCTATTTCCACCGTGCGGGCTTGCCGCTGTCGTTCACCAACGCCTATTTCGAAGCCATGTCCGGGCTGACGACCACGGGCGCCACCGTGCTGGCCAACCTGGACGCGCTGCCCCCCTCGATCAACCTGTGGCGCGCCACCCTGGTGTGGGTCGGCGGCATGGGCATCCTGGTGCTGGCGGTGGCCATTCTGCCGCTGCTGGGCGTGGGCGGCCACCAGGTGGTGCGGGCCGAGACGCCCGGCCCCATGAAGGACGAGCGCCTCACGCCGCGCATCGCCAGTACCGCCAAGGCGCTCTACGCGGTGTATTTCGCTTTTTCGATCCTGTGCTTCCTGGCATATCGCGCGGTCGGCCTGTCGTGGTTCGAGGCGTGGTGCCACATGGCCACGACCATGGGGCTGGGCGGGTTCTCGACCTGGGACGACGGCTTCGCGCATTTCGATTCGGTGGCGGTCGAGATGGTGGCCATGGTGTTCATGCTGATCGCCGGCATCAACTTCGCGACCCATTTCAATGCGCTGCGCCTGCGCAGCGCGCGCGCCTACCTGCAATGCCCGCAGGCCATTCCCTATCTGGTGATCGTGGTGGGGGTGGGGCTGGTGATTTCCGGCTTCCTGTTCGTCAAGGGGGTGTACCAGGACCCGTTGCAGGCATTGCGTTATGGCATGTTCAACACCATTTCCATGGGCACCACCACCGGCTACGCGAACACCGACTTCGCGCAATGGCCCTTGTTCGCGCCGTTGACCATGCTGTTGCTGTCCGGGTTCGCCACCTCGGCCGGCTCGACAGGAGGCGGGATCAAGATGATCCGCGCCATTTTGCTGGTCAAGCAGGCGCGCAACGAGCTGGTAACAATGTTGCATCCGCATGCGATCAGCCCGGTGCGTATCAACGGCCGTGCGGTCGAGACGCGGACCATGTCCTCGGTGCTGGCGTTCATGCTGATCTACGGGCTGTCCATCGCGGTCTTCACCAGCCTGCTGCTGTTATCGGGACTGGACCCGATAACGGCCTTTTCCGCCATATTCGCCAGCATCAACAATACCGGGCCCGGCCTGGGGCCGGTAGGCCCCATGGGCAACTTCGCGGTGTTGTCGGACTTCCAGATCTGGGTCTGCACCTTCGCCATGCTCATCGGCCGCCTTGAATTGCTGACGGTGCTGGTGCTTTTCACGCCCGCCTTCTGGCGCAAGTAACCGCGCTGCCAGCCCGCACGCCGGCGGCGCAGTGGCCGGGCAGGCGGCCCGCGGCGGCCGCCCGAATGCCCTGGGGAAAACCCGTGTCAGGGTTATCCCACCCATTGCCGGAATCCTTGTCCCGCTTGCACTTGCGTCCTTCGCGGGCCGCGAGGCCGCGCCGTGCCTACGTTGTGAGTGCTTGCTCACCTCGTGCCAGAGGGGAAAACCGATTGCGTCGGAATGTTGCGCACAAATGTCACGATTTTCAATCGTTTTGCCACAAACATGCGGCTATTATGCGTTCACAAGCTGCCGTCTAGTGCCCCCCGGGAAGTCGCCGGGCTTCAAGGTCGAACGGCGCACCCCCTCATCACATATCCGAAGGAGTCCGAGATGGAACAGATCCCGTTCATTTCGTCGGCCCCCAACACCCTGGGCATCGAACTCGAGTTGCAACTGATCGACCCCCGCAGTTTCGACCTGACCGCAGCCTCTGACGAGCTGCTGGCCCAACTGGCCAATCACCCCATCGCCGACCGCGTCAAACCGGAAATCACGCGGTCCATGATCGAACTGAATTCCTCGGTGCACGAGCACCCGATGGGCCTGCTGGCCGAGATGCGCGAGATGCGCGATGTCCTGGTCGAGGCGGCAGATGCCGTCGGCGTTTCGGTGGCGGGCGGCGGCGGTCATCCCTTCATGCGCTGGCAGGAGCGCTCCATCTCGGATACGCCGCGCTTCCAATACCTTGCCGAAATGTATGGTTACCTGGCGCGTCAATTTACGGTATTCGGCCAGCACATCCATCTGGGCGTGCGAAGCGGCGATGAAGCCATCAAATTGTTGCGTCGGCTGTCGCCCTATGTGCCGCACTTTATCGCGTTGTCGGCCTCCTCGCCGTATTGCGAGGGAGTCGATACCCTGTTCTCGTGCTCGCGCCTGAACGCGGTCAACAGTTTCCCGCTGGCCGGTCACATGCCGGCCGAGGTCAAGGACTGGTACCAGTTCGAGGCCCATCTGGCGCAGTTGCGCGCCTATGGCCTGGCCGAGAGCATCAAGGACCTGTACTGGGACATCCGCCCCAAGCCCGAATTCGGCACGGTGGAGATCCGCGTCTGCGATACCCCGCTGACCGTGGAACGGGCGTGCCAGATCGCGGCGTTCGCACAGGCGCTGTCGGTGCTGCTGATGCGCGAGGACGACCCCAGCGACAAGGCCTGGCTGTCCTATCGCAGCAATCATTTCCAGGCCTGCCGCTTCGGCCTGCAGGGCAGCTATGTCACTCCCGATGGCCAACGGCTGCGGCTGATGGATCACCTGCGTGCGCTGTTCCAGCGCCTGATGCCGGTGGCCGAGGAACTCGGCACGGGCGACATGATCGCGACGCTGCGCGACGACGCCATGCGCAGCGGCAACGACGCCCGCTGGCTGCGCAACCAGTTCCATCGCCTGCGCGATCTGCCGCTGGTGGTGGAGTCGATGTCGCACGCCTGGCGCGGTGAAACGCCCCAGGTGGCCGCGCCGGCCGAACCGACCGCGGTGTTGCGGCGGCGCATTCGCGCCACGTCAGAACCCATGCAACCCCTGTCGGCGGCCGAGCCTGGTGTGACGCCGGCCCTGCCCGAACGCCTGCACTGATCGTGGTCCCGTGCCCCGGCCCGGCATCCCGCGCAGGCGGGCCGGCGGCCGCGGCGAGGTGGATCAGGGCGTGTCGCGCTGGCGGCCACCGATGGCGCTGACCGACAGGCGGGTTTCCCCGGCGCTGCCGCGGTGCGTGGCGGCGCGCCAGGCATGGCCATAGGCCACTTCGATACTCAGGGCGATGACGCCATCGGGACGGCGCTGGGCTTCCAGCGCCGCGCACAGCCTGGCCCGCCAGTCGCGTCCCACCAGGCCGCCGCGGCGGCCGGCCGCGGGGTTGCCGCCCAGCGCGCGCACGTCCTGCAGCAGCTTTTCCGGGGTGCGATAGGTCAGGGTCAGGATTTCCTGGTCCATGACCGGATCGGCGAAGCCGTTTTCCACCAGCAGATCGCCAAAGTCGTGCATGTCGACGAAGGCCGGCGTGGCGGTGCGCAGGCCGGCATCGCCGAGCGCCTGGCGCAGCTCGCGCAGCGTGGCCGGCCCCAGACAGGAGAACATCGCCAACCCGCCCACCTTGAGGATGCGGCGCCATTCCGCCAGCACGGCGTGCGGCTCGCGGTGCCAGTGCAGGGCCAGGTTGGACCACACCAGTTCGTGCGATTCCGGCGCCAGGCCGGTGGCGGCCAGATCGGCGTTGACGAAGCCGGTGGCCGGGCCCCGACGCGCCAGCTTGCCGATCCAGGCGCCCAGGCCGGCGGGGGCGTGGCGCTTGCGGGCAATGTCCAGCAACGGTTCGCAATTGTCCAGACCGGTGTAGGCGGCCTCGGCATAGCGTTCGCGCAGCAGGGCCAGGTTGTCGCCGGCGCCACAGCCGGCGTCCAGCATGGCCTGCGGCTGCACGCGGATGTACTGTAGCCGGCCGAGCATGCGGCGGGCGACTTCGCCATACAGGAACTGGGCTTCCGCCAGATCGCCGCGGCGGGCGAATTGGCGCGGCACGTCGGCGGCGACGAGCGGGAGCGAGGGCGGGGTGGCGGGTGTTGGAAGGGACATTTCGGTCGCGCCCGGGCCGGTGCCATGGGCGGAACATGATTTCATGTGGGGATGGCCCACATTATTGCCGATCCCGGCCGGGGGCGCCGATTGTCCCTACAGGCATTGGGGCGGTGGCTGCAGGCCCGTGTCCCTTGCGACTGCCCGCTATGCGGTTCCCGTGTCGGCGGGGCCAGGTTGTGCGAGGGCTGCGAGATCGATCTTGCCGCCGCGTCGCAGGTGCCGCGAGGTCCGCGCTGCGAGCGCTGCGCCTTGCGGCTGGGGCCGGACGTCCTGCACTGCGCCAGTTGCCTGGCGCGGCCGCCAGCCTTCACCCGCACCGTCGCCGCCTTCGATTACGAAGCGCCCGCCGATACGCTGATCCGCCAGCTCAAGACCCAGTTGCGGCTGAGCGCGGCGCCCGTGTTGGGGCGGCTGCTGGCGCATGCGGTATGGAGCGATCCGCTGCCGCAAGCCAGGCTGCTGCTGGTGCCGGTGCCGGCCAGCCGCGCGTCGTTGCGTCGGCGGGGCCTGAACCCGGCGGCCGAGATCGCCCGCAGTCTGGCGGCGCACCTGGATTGGCCGCTGCAGCGCGGGGCTTTGCGGCGGCGGCGCGAAACGCCCCGGCAGACGACCCTGGGACGCCGTGCGCGGCAACAGGGCGCGCGCGGGGTATTCCTCTGCCAGGCCGATTTGTCGGGCTGCCACGTTGGCCTGGTCGATGATGTCATGACCACGGCCAGTACTGCGGATGCTGCGGCGCGCGCCCTGCTCGCCGCGGGCGCGGCCAGCGTGACGGTGCTGGTGGCGGCGCGCACGCCGCGCGCCGCATGACCCGCGGCACTGGCTCGCCCCGGCGCCCCCGCGTGCCGGGGCGGCCGGCCAAATCGGCGACAATCGCTGCTGCGCGGTCGTTCCCGGCCGCCCGTCCTTCAACGTCTTTCGGCCTGCGCCATGTTCCACGTCATCCTCGTCTGCCCGGAGATTCCGCCCAACACGGGCAATGCAATCCGCCTTTGCGCCAATACCGGCGCGCAATTGCACCTGGTGCGTCCCCTGGGGTTCGAACTGGACGATGCGCGCATGCGGCGGGCGGGCCTGGATTACCACGAGTGGCAGCCGGTGCGGGTGCACGATTCCTTGCCAGAGGCGTTGGCCGATACGGGCGCGACGCCGTCGCATATCTATGCCTTGACGACGCACGCGCAGCGCAGCGTGGGCGAGGTGCGCTTCGAGGCGGGGGATGTGTTCGTGTTCGGACGCGAGAGCGCCGGGTTATCGGACGAACATCATGCGATGTTCGCGCCGCAACAGCGGCTGCGGCTGCCAATGCGGGCGGGGCAGCGCAGCCTGAATTTGTCCAATGCCGTGGCGGTCACGGTTTTCGAGGCGTGGCGACAGCTGGGGTATGAGGGCGGCGTTTGAATCCCGGCGGGGCTGCCTGCCGCCGGCGGATCCGCCGTGGCGGGCCGCTTGAGGGCCTGCCCGCGCCGCCTGCGGCATCAGTCGAGCGACAGGTTGAGCTTCTGGATCACCTGGTCCCAGCGCGCTTTTTCGTCCTGGATGCGGACGGTCAGGGCTTCGGGCGTGGAGGGCGCGGGGGTGAAGTACTGCAGCGCCATCTGCTTGCGGACCGCGTCGCTGGTGATGATGCGGGTCAGTTCGCTGTTCAGGCGCTCGATGATCGGCATCGGCGTCTCGGCGGGCGCCAGGATGGCGTTCCAGGAGATGGCTTCGAAGTCGGGGTACCCCTGCGAGGCCATGGTGGGGATGCCGGGCAGGGTGTCGCTGGGCTGCAGGCTGGTCACGGCCAGCACCTTGACCTTGCCGTCGCGGGTCTGCGGCATGGCGATGGCGGGGACCATGAAGCCGGCCTGGATGTCGCCGCCGATGATGGCGCTGATGACTTGCGGGAAGCCGGCGTAGGGAATGTGCGCCATGTCGATGCCGGCGCGTTCCTTGAACATCTCCATGGCCAGGTGGGCCGAGCTGCCGGGGCCGACCGAGCCGTAGTTCAGGGAGCTGCCGTGTTCCTTCACCATGCGGACGAAGTCCTGCACCGAGTTCACGTTCTTCAGATTGCCGGGCACGGTCAGCACGTTGGGGCTGGTGCCCACCAGCGTCACCGGCGCCAGGTCGTGCAGCGGGTCATACCCCAGCGTCTTCTTGTAGAGCGTGGGGGCGGTGACCAGCGGGCCGTTGATCGTATAGAGCAGGGTGTAGCCATCGGGCTTGGCCTGGGCCACGATGCGGGTGCCGATATTGCCGCCGGCGCCCGGCTTGTTGTCGACGACGATAGGCTGGCCCAGCGCCTGCGACAGCGGTTCCGAGATGGTGCGCGCCAGGATGTCGGGCGAGGAGCCGGGCGGGAACGGCACCACCAGGTGGATGGGCCGGTCGGGCCAGTCGGCGTGGGCGGCGGCTGGCAGGATGGCTGCCAGGCTCAGGCACAGGCCGCGCAGCAGGCGGCCGACCCGGAACTTGCGGGTATGCGTCATGAAGGATGTCTCCTGGGTGTCGGGCGTGGTGTCGTTATGGGGATCGGAAGGGGGCGCGGACGGCTTCAGCCGTCGCTTGCGTGTTCGTCGCGGGCGTTGCGCGCCAGCAGCGCAGAGACGGCCGTCATGGGCGCCACACCTTCGAACAGCACGGCGCATACGGCCTCGGTGATGGGCAGCTCGACGTTGATGGCGCGGGCGCGGTCCAGCGCCGCGCGGGCGCAACGCACGCCCTCGGCGGTGACGCCGCTGGCCAGGATGTCGGCCAGCTTGCGGCCGGCGCCGATTTCCAGGCCGACGCGGCGATTGCGCGACAGTTCGCCGGTCGCGGTCAGCACCAGGTCGCCCAGGCCGGTCAGGCCGGCGAAGGTCTCGGCCCGCGCCCCGAGCGCAACGCCGAAACGGGTCATTTCGGCCAGGCCGCGGGTGATGAGCGCGGCGCGGGCATTGGTGCCCAGCGCCAGGCCGTCGCCGATGCCGCAGGCCACGGCGATGACATTCTTCAGGGCGCCTCCCACTTCGACGCCGGTCAGGTCGTCGCTCGCGTAGACGCGCAGAGCACCTCCGTGCAGGGCCAGGGTGGTGGCGGCGCGCAAGCCGGCATGGTCGCTGGCGACGGTCAGCGCCACCGGCAGGCCCTGGGCGACTTCGCGGGCGAACGAGGGCCCGGACAGCACGCCGCCGATGGCGCCGGGAAAGGCTTGGCGCACGATCTCGTGCGGCAGCCGCGCCGTATCGGTCTCAAAACCCTTGCAGGTCCAGACGATGGGGGTGTCCTGCAGGCCCAGGGCGGGCAGGCGGCGGGCAAGTTCGGCACAGGTGGCGGCCAGGCCGGCCACGGGCACGCCCAGGATGATCAGGCCGCCCGCGCCATCCTGCTTGAGGCTGCGCAGCGTTGCGTCCAGATCGGCGGAAAGGGTCAGGGCCTGCGGCAAGGCGATGCCGGGCAGATAGCGCGTGTTTTCGTGGCGGGCGGCCATGTCGGCGGCCTGCGCCGGATCGCGCGCCCAGAGTACGGTGGGGTGGCGGCGGCTCGCGGCCGCCGCCAGCGCGGTGCCCCAACTGCCCGCGCCCAGGACGGCGATGCGCAGGCCGGGTGCAATGGGCTGGTTCATGGGGCGTCGCGGTCTGCCTTACTGGCGGGTGGCGCTGGCGGGCAGGATGATGCCCGAGTCGCCGCCATTGCCGTTGGCGTTGCCTTGCTGTTGTTGCAGCTCGGCCAGGCGCTGCTCGTACAGGGCCTGGAAGTTGACTTCGGTCAGGTGCAGCGGCGGCATCGAGGTGCGGGTGATCGCATCGGCGATGTTGGCGCGCAGGTACGGGTACAGCATCGTCGGGCAGACGATGCCCAGCAGCGGGTCGAGCTGTTCTTCGGGAATGTTGGCGGCTTCGAAGATGCCGGCCTGGGTGCCTTCGACCAGGTACACGACCTTGTCGTTGACGCGGGTGGTGACGGTGACGGTGACCGTGGTCTCGAACACGGTTTCGGCCAGGCGCTGGCCGCCCACGGTGATGCTCACCTCAACCTGGGGGGCTTCTTGCTCCAGGAAGACGTGGGGCGCGTTCGGCATTTCCAGCGAAAGGTCTTTCAGGTAGACGCGCTGCAGATTGAACGAGGGCGCGTCGTTGCCGCCTTCTTGCTGGGTGTTTTGGTCTTGATCAGCCATGAGTGTTTCCGTTGGTGGGAGGGGCAAAAAGGGGCGGTCGGCCAGGCGTCATGCCGGGGCTTCAGCCGTTGAGCAGGGGCGCCAGGCCGCCGGAGCGGTCCAGCGCCATCAGGTCGTCGCAACCGCCGACATGGGTATCGCCGATGAAGATCTGCGGTACGGTGCGACGGCCGGTGCGCTCGATCATGCGGTCGCGCTGGCCGGGTTCACGGTCGATCTGGATGATTTCCAGGTCGGTCACGCCACGCTGCTCGAGCAGCGCCTTGGCGCGGGCGCAATAAGGACAATAGTCCTTGCTGTACATGACAACTTTGTTCATAGGCGCTCCAGGCGGATTCTATCGGTAGGTGGGGGCGCATCGCGCCGCTTCAACCCTTCTGGGTGACCGGCAGGCTGGCGGCCAGCCAGGCGCGCATGCCGCCTTCGAGCGGCACGGCGTCGGCAAACCCCTGCGCGCGCAGCTTGGCGGCGGCGCGGGCGGACTCGCGGCCATTGTCGCAAACCACGATCAGCGGCTTGTTCTTGGGCAGCGAGGTTGCCTTCTGTTCGAGGTCGGCGGCGGGCACGCTGCGGGCCTGGGCGATGTGACCGGCCTGGAACTGCTCGGCGGGGCGCACGTCGACCCATACGGCCTGGCGCTGGTTCACCATCTGGATGGCCTCGCCGGTGCTGACGGCCGATCCGGTGCGGCCCTTGCGCAGGGCGGGGATTGCCAGCATGACCCCGGATACGATGGTTACGGCGACAATGAAGATGTTGTTCTTATCGAGCAAAAATTGCAGAAGGTCCACGGGGCATCCTGAAGAGCGGCGTCTAGCCTGGTAACGGCGAAGCCTCAAGCGCCACGCCGGGAAATCGACGGGTGCGCCGGGGCAAAATCAAGGGCAAAATCGCTCAATTATAAAATGAGCGCATTCCGCAACTTTAACCCGCGTTACACGCCTGCCAAACCATGCACAAACTCGTTCTGATGCGCCACGGCGAAAGCCAGTGGAATCTGGAAAACCGCTTCACCGGCTGGACCGACGTCGACCTGACCGAAACCGGCCGTGAACAGGCCCGCAAGGCGGGCGAACTGCTCAAGAAAGAAGGCTACACCTTCGACCTGGCCTACTCGTCGGTGCTCAAGCGCGCCATCCGCACCCTGTGGATCGCGCTGGACGCCATGGACGCCATGTACACCCCGGTGGGCGTGAACTGGCGCCTGAACGAGCGCCACTACGGTGCCCTGCAGGGCCTGAACAAGGCCGAGACCGCCGCCAAATATGGCGACGAGCAGGTCCTGGTCTGGCGCCGCGCCTACGCCATCGCGCCTGAGCCCCTGTCGCTGGACGACGAGCGCCACCCGCGTTTCGACAGCCGCTATGCCAAGATCCCGGCCGACCAACTGCCGGCCACCGAGTGCCTCAAGGACACCGTGGCGCGCGTGCTGCCGTTCTGGAACGAGTCGATCGCCCCGGCCATCCGCGCCGGCCGCAAGGTGCTCATCGCCGCCCACGGCAACAGCCTGCGCGCCCTGATCAAGCACCTGGACAACGTCTCGGACGACGACATCGTCAACCTGAACATCCCCACCGGCCAGCCGCTGGTGTACGAACTGGATGATGACCTGCGTCCCATCCGCCACTATTATCTTGGCGATGCCGCCGAGATCGAGGCGGCCATGGCCGCGGTCGCGGCCCAGGGCAAGGCAAAGAAGGACTGATACATGGCGCGCAAGGCGGGATGGTTGTTGGTGGTGGTGCTGGCTGGCGGGGCGCTGCCGGCGGGCGCTGCGCCCAACAATCTCGCCGATCGCCAGTCCGAGGCCGAACGGCAGCAGGCCCAATTGCGCGACCGTATCGAGAATCTGCAGAAGGACATCGACACGCGCGAAGCGGCCCGCAAGGAAGCCGCCGACGCCCTGAAGCAGTCGGAATCGGCGATCTCCCGGATCAATCTGCGCCTGAAGGAGCTGGCCGAGGCCGACCGTCAGGCAACCGCCGACCTGGCCAGCCTGGAAAAACAGATCGCGGCGCAGCAGGCGGTGCTGGCCAAGCGTCGGGTCGAACTGGCCGAACAACTGCGCACCCAGTACACCAGCGGCCTGTCGCCCTGGACCGCGCTGTTGTCCGGCGACGATCCGCAAGTGCTGGGGCGCAATCTCGGCTACCTGGATTACGTTTCCCAGGCCCGCGCCCGCGCCGTCGAGGCGCTGCGGGCCGATATCGACCGCCTGGCGGCGCTGCAGGGGCGTGCCGATGCCCGCCGCGCCGAGCTTGAAAAGCTGGTGGCCGAGACCTCCGAACAGAAGGCTGCGCTGGTGGCGCAGCAAAAGGAACGCGCCACACTGCTGGCGCGCCTGGAGGGGCAGATTGCCGCCCAGCGCGCGGAAGCCAGCAAGCTGGGGCGCGATGATCAGCGCCTGTCGCGATTGATCACGGACCTGGACGCGGCCATCGCCAAGCAGGCCGAGGAAGCCCGCAAGGCCGAAGAAGCGCGCCGCCGCGCCGAAGAAGCGCGTCGCGTCGAAGAAGCCCGGCGTGCCGAAGCAGCGCGCAAGCAGGCCGAGGCCGACCGCCGCGCCGAAGAGGCCCGTCGCAAAGCCGAGGCCGAGCGCAAAGCCGCCGCCGACAAGGCCGTGGCCGATTCCGCCCGCCGCGACCGCGAGGCGCGTGAGGCCGCCGCGGCGCGTGAACAGGTCGAAGCTGCCTCGCGCCAGGGCCGCGGGCCGGTCGCGGTGGCCGATCCCGACGCCGCCGGCCTGCGTCCTGCCGACAGCCGTCAACCCCGCCTGACCGGCCAGGCCGAGACGCCGCCCCCGGTAAAACCCGCGGAACCCCCAAAAAAGTCGGAACCCACCGAGGCCGGAACCACTCCAACCCGTACGGCGTCGGCCCAGCGTCCGGTGGCCGTCGGTGGCGGCAATGGCTTGCGCCATGGGCTGGCCGCGCCGGTGCGCGGGCCGGTGCAGGGCCGTTTTGGGGTCGACCGCCCGGATGGCGGCGTCTGGCGCGGCGTGGTGCTGCGCGCGCCCGAAGGCACGCCCGTGAAAGTGGTGGCCCCCGGCACGGTGGTCTACGCCGATTGGCTGAGGGGTTTTGGCAATCTCATCATTGTGGATCATGGCCAGCAATATCTGACCGTCTATGCTTACAACCAAAGTCTGCTCAAACGGGTGGGCGATTCCGTCGCGGCGGGGGATACTATTGCCACGGTAGGCGCAACCGGCGGCCAAGTGGAATCCGGCCTATACTTTGAAATTCGCCATCGCGGCGCTCCTGTGGATCCAGCCCAATGGCTGGCCCAGTAAGCCAAAAACCCTCAAGGGCGAAAACCATTCGGGAAGTGTGCATGAGCACTCGCAAGTTTCGCGGTTTCGGTCTGATTGCCATCGGTGCGGTGGCAGGTGTTCTGCTCAGCGTGGGCGTCACCGCTGTCGCCCAGCGCGGCAGTCCCTTGCCGCTGGATGAACTCAGGCAACTGAGCAACGTCTTCGCCGCCATCAAGAACAACTACGTCGAGTCGGTGGACGACAAGACGCTGATCGACAATGCCATTTCCGGCATGGTGTCGAACCTGGACCCGCATTCCGCCTACCTGGATGCCGACGCCTTCCGCGAAATGCAGACGGCCACGCAGGGCGAGTTCGGCGGCCTGGGCATCGAGGTTGGCGCCGAAGACGGCTTCGTCAAGGTCATCTCGCCCATCGAGGACACCCCCGCCGCGCGCGCGGGCGTCATGGCCGGCGACCTCATCATCAAGATCGACGACACGCCCACCAAGGGCATGTCGCTGAACGACGCCGTCAAGCTCATGCGTGGCGCGCCCAAGTCGCCCATCACGCTGACCATCATGCGCGCCGACCGGCCGCAGCCGATCGTGCTCAAGATCGTGCGCGACATCATCAAGGTGCGCAGCGTGCGCAGCAAGATGCTGGACAACGGCGTGGCCTATGTGCGCATCGCCCAGTTCCAGGAAAAGACCGGCGTCGATCTCGCCAAGCAGCTCAAGGACCTGGGCGCCAAGGAAGCGCCCAAGGGCCTGGTGCTCGACCTGCGCAATGACCCGGGCGGCCTGCTGACCAGCGCCATCGGCGTCTCCGGCGCGTTCCTGCCGGCCGACACCCTGGTGGTCTCGACCGACGGCCGCACCCCCGACGCCCGCCACAAGTACCTGGCCACCCCGTCCGAATACGCCCGCGGCGAAAGCAACTACCTGGCGGGCCTGCCGGCCTGGACCAAGACCGTGCCGATGGTGGTGCTGGTCAACGTCGGTTCGGCCTCGGCCTCCGAGATCGTGGCCGGTGCGCTGCAGGACCACAAGCGCGCCAAGGTGCTGGGCAACCGTACCTTCGGCAAGGGCTCGGTGCAGGTGATCCTGCCGCTGTCGGAATCCACCGCGGTCAAGCTCACCACGTCGCGCTACTTCACGCCCAGCGGCCGTTCGATTCAGGCCACCGGCATCGAGCCCGACTACGTCGTGGCCGATACCGCCGACGGTGATCTGTTCCGCCTGCCGCGCGAAGCCGATCTGCAACGCCACCTGTCGAACCCGGGCACGACCAACGAGATCAAGTCCAACGCCGACCAGAACAACGTCGACATCCCGACCAAGATCTTCGAGTTCGGCAGCAAGGACGACTTCCAGTTGCAGCAGGCGCTGAACCTGCTGGCCGGCAAGCCGGTGCAGAAAGGCTCGGCCCGCGCCCAGGCCAAGGCCGACGCCAAGCCCGGCACCGGCCCGACCCAGCGCCTGACGATCACGCCGACCGGAGTCGAGCCCAGCAAGAGCAAATGAACGACGAGCAACTGCTGCGCTACGCCCGCCATATCCTGCTCGACGAGTTGGGTATCGAGGGGCAGGAAAGGCTGCTGGCGGCGCGGGTGCTTGTCGTGGGGGCGGGGGGATTGGGTTCGCCCGCCGCGCTCTACCTGGCCACGGCCGGGGTCGGCGATATCACCCTGGCCGATGACGACGTCGTCGAACTGAGCAACCTGCAACGCCAGATCCTGCACACCACCGCCAGTGTCGGCCGCCCCAAGGCGGAGTCCGGCCGCGACATGCTGGCGGCGTTCAATCCCCAGACCCGCGTGCATGCCCGCGTCGAACGGCTGCAGGGCCAGGCCCTGTCCGACGCCGTGGCCCAGGCCGACCTGGTGCTGGACTGCACCGACAACTTCAGCACCCGCCACGCCATCAACCGCGCCTGCGTACAGCACCGCAAGCCGCTGGTGTCGGGCGCGGCCATCCGCTTTGACGGGCAGGTCAGCGTCTATGACCTGCGCGACCCCGAAGCGCCTTGTTACCACTGCCTGTTCCCCGAGGCCGACGATGTCGAAGAGGCCAACTGCGCCACCATGGGCGTGTTTGCGCCGGTGGTCGGCATCATCGGCAGCATGCAGGCGGCCGAGGCGCTCAAGCTGCTGTCCGGGGTGGGCGAAAGTCTGTCCGGCCGGTTATTGTGGCTGGATGTGCGCACCATGCAATGGCGCAGCGTCAACGTGCAGCGCGATCCCGAGTGCGCCGTGTGCGGTTCGCCCGGCCATTGAGCCGTACTTTACCGTCCCCAAAATTTCGCGGGCGATTGCCCTGGCGGACAATATTAAAGGCCTGGAATACCTGCTATAACGCCAGCCAGCCAGCCGCTTCATGGCAGGCAGCTATGGATGTGACGGAGTGGATACAGGACTGAGATTCAGCCTGCCGACATGGCGGCTGACCCGCTGGTTGACGGATTCCGGGCAGGATACGCCGGCGGATATCCGCGCCGCATTGATCGCCAGTCTGTTCGGTACCCTGCCGATATTTGCCGGCGGCGTCATGAATACCCTGATGATCTCGGGCGTGGTGGCATGGCGCCGTCCCGAACCGCTCTATATCTCCTGGCTGGTCCTCGAAATCCTGCTGGCCGTGGTGCGGGTCACGATCCTGAGGTCGGCCCTGCGCAACGCCGCGCGCGGTGGCAAGACCCATACCGACATCTACATTGTGCTGGCGCTGTTGTGGGCCTGCAGTGTCGGCTATGGCGTCTTCGTCACCTTCATCAACCAGGATTGGCTGGCCGCCACGCTGGCGGGCGTGTCCTGCGGCGCCATGGCCGGCGGCATCTGCTTTCGCAACTACGGCGCGCCGCGACTGGTGGCGGCCATGATCTTCCTGAGCCTGGGGCCGATGTGCCTGGGCGCGCTGTTCGCCGGGGAATACGTCACCGCCATCGTGTTCATCCAGATTCCGTTCTACCTGGTCAGCATGACCATCGCCTCGCAGCGGCTGCGGCGCATCCTGGTGTCCACCATGCTGGCCGAGCGCGAGAACGAGCGCCGGGCCAGCCTGGACGTGCTCACCGGGCTGTCCAACCGCGCCGGCCTGGAGGCTGCGCTCGATCGCATCTGTTCCGGCGCCCGCGTGCATGACAGCGCCGCCGCGCTGTTCTACATGGACATGGATGACTTCAAGATCATCAATGACACCCATGGCCACGCGGCCGGCGATCATGTCCTTAAGACGGTCGCGCAGCGCATGCGCGCCATGTTGCGGGTCGACGATGTCGCAGCCCGCATCGGCGGCGACGAGTTCATCGTGCTGGTCACCGGCATCGACGCCACGGCCGCGCTGCGCCTGGGCAACCATCTGCTGCGCGATGTCGGCCAACCTATCGCGCTGGCCGATGGCTCGCGCGTCAATGTCGGGCTTTCGATCGGCATTGCGATCATCTCCGGCGCCAACCGCAAAGCCCAGGCGATCCTGGATTCCGCCGATGCCGCGTTGTATCGCGCCAAGGCGCGGGGCGGCCGCTGCTGTTCCATTGCCGGCCTGCCGGACGGGGAGGACGCGCGCGAAACCGGAGACGCCGCGGCGACAGCCTGAGCGGCGCGCCAAGCCTGGCCGTATGCCCCGGCAAAGTTATCAGATAACCTGATAGGTTTCAGGTATACTCGGCCGCTATGCTGACCAAGAGCCTGACCCTGACCGAACAGGTCGCCCGCCAGATCGCGGACGACATCGCCCACGGCGTCTATCCCGTGGGCGCCAAGCTGCCGTCCGGCCGAATCCTGGCCGACCAATACGGCGTCAGCGCCGCGGTCATCCGCGAAGTCACCGAGCGCCTGCGCGCCCAGGGGCTGATCCAGAGTCGCCAGGGCTCGGGCAGCGTGGTGCTGGCGCGCACCGGCGCGCAGGGCTTCCAGGTGCCCGCCGACATCGCCGTCAGCCGCGAGCAACTGGCCAATGTCTACGAACTGCGCATGGAGCTGGAAGGCGGCGCCGCGGCGCTGGCGGCCGAACGCCGTACTGCCGCCGACCTGGACGCCATGGCGCGGGCCCTGGCCGAACTGGAGCGTCACCAGCACCATCCGGAACACGGCGTCGAGCACGATATCGCCTTTCACCTGGCGGTTGCGGCCGCGACCCACAACCCGTTCTACCAGGACCTCCTGCAGTACCTGAACCTGCAATTGCGCCTTGCCGTCACCACCGCGCGCGCCAACAGCCGCCAGTTGGCCGGCATGACACACGCCGTGCACCACGAACACGTAGCCGTGTTCGATGCCATCCGCGACCGTGATGCGGCCCGCGCGCGCCGCATGGCCGAACACCACCTGCGGCAGGCCGCCAGCCGCCTGCGTCTAGATTCCCTGTTTCCCGCCTCCAGGCAGACATCATCATGAGCACAACCGACATCGCCCAGCGCCTGATCCAGGCCCTGGGCCCCGACACCGTCTTCACCCGCCACGAGGATATCGCCCCCTGGCTGTCCGATTGGCGTGGCCTGTACAACGGCCATGCCCAGGCGGTGGTCCGCCCGCGCACCACTGCCGAGGTGGCCACCTGCCTGGCGCTGTGCAACGAGGCCGGCGTGCCGGTGGTCCCGCGTGGCGGCAACACCGGCCTGTGCGGCGGCGCGACGCCTGACGCCGCGCCCGTCAATGTGGTGCTAAGCCTGGACCGCATGAACGCCGTGCGCGCCATCGATACCGTCGCCAACACCCTGGTCGCCGAGGCCGGCTGCATCCTTGGCAACCTGCGCCGCGCCGCGCAGGACGCCGGCCGCCTGCTGCCGCTGAGCCTGGCGGCGGAAGACTCCAGCCAGATCGGCGGTAATGTCGCCACCAACGCCGGGGGCGTCAATGTGGTGCGCTACGGCATGGCGCGCGAACTGGTGCTGGGCCTGGAAGCGGTGCTGCCCAGCGGCGAGGTCTTCAACGGCCTGCGCACGCTGCGCAAGGACAACACCGGCTATGACCTCAAGCAACTGCTGATCGGCTCCGAAGGCACGCTCGGCGTCATCACCGCCGTGGCGCTGCGCCTGTCCCCGCGCACCGACGTGCGCTCGGTGGTGCTGGCTGCCGTCGAGTCCCCGGCCCAGGCTCTGCAACTGTTCGAGATCCTGTTCGAGCAATGCGGCGCCCGCCTGCAGGCCTTCGAATACTTCTCCGGCGATTGCCTCGACCTGGTGCTGGCGCATGCCGCCGGCGTGCAGGAGCCGTTCGACCAGCGCTACCCGGCCTACGTGCTGGTTGAACTGGCCGACACCGCCGACGAAGCGGCCCTGAACACGCTGCTCGAAAGCGTGATCGGCACCGCGCTGGAGCGTGGCTTGTGCCTGGACGCCGCTGTGTCCGCCTCGCTGGCTCAATTGCAGGCGCTGTGGAAACTGCGCGAGGAGATCTCCGAGGCCCAGCGCGCCGACGGCCCGCATCTCAAGCACGACGTGTCGTTGCCGATCGAACGCATTCCCGACTTCATGACCACGGCCGAAGCGCGCGTGCGGGCGCTGTACCCGGACATCCGCCCCTTCATCTTTGGCCACTTCGGCGATGGCAATCTGCATTACAACCTGTCGCGCCCCGCCGGCGCCGATCGCGGCTGGGTGGCCGAAAACGGCGCCGCGATCACGGACGCGGTGCTGGACGAGGTCAACCGTTATGGCGGCAGCATCAGCGCCGAACACGGCATCGGGCAGCTCAAGCGCGATCATTTCCTGCATAGCAAGGGTCCGCTCGAGCTGAGGTTGATGCGGGAAATCAAGCGGGTGCTGGATCCCAAGGGGATCATGAACCCGGGCAAGCTGTTGTAGGCGGCTTCAGGAACCGGAACGTCGCCATCCAAGATCGGACCAACTCCGAAAAAAACACCGCGGATAACAAAAAAGGGCCTGGAGCGCTTGCTCCAGGCCCTTTGCTTCGTCCCCGATCCGCCATCGGGCCGCCGCTCATGGCGGCGGTCCGGCATCCGGGCTGTCCGTACGGGAAGGTCACTGCCGGTGGTAAACCTCGGCGCCCTTCTTCACGAACTCGATCGACTTTTCCTGCATGCCTTTTTGCAGCGCTTCCTTCTCGGTGACGCCTTGCGACGCCGCGTAGTCGCGCACGTCCTGCGTGATCTTCATGCTGCAGAAATGCGGCCCGCACATCGAGCAGAAGTGCGCCACCTTCATCGAATCCTTCGGCAGCGTCTCGTCGTGGAACTCCTTGGCCGTGTCCGGATCCAGGCCCAGGTTGAACTGGTCGTCCCAACGGAACTCGAAGCGCGCCTTGGACAGCGCGTTGTCGCGGATCGCCGCGCCCGGATGGCCCTTGGCCAGGTCCGCCGCGTGCGCCGCGATCTTGTACGTGATGATGCCGTCCTTCACGTCCTTCTTGTTCGGCAGCCCCAGGTGCTCCTTGGGCGTCACGTAACAGAGCATCGCCGTGCCGTACCAGCCGATCAGCGCCGCGCCGATGCCCGAGGTGATGTGGTCGTAGCCCGGCGCGATGTCGGTCGTCAGAGGGCCCAGCGTGTAGAACGGCGCCTCGTGGCAGTGTTCCAGCTGCAGCTCCATGTTTTCCTTGATCATCTGCATCGGCACGTGGCCCGGGCCTTCGATCATCACCTGCACATCGTGCTTCCAGGCCACCTGCGTCAGCTCGCCCAGCGTCTTCAGCTCGGCGAACTGGGCTTCGTCGTTGGCGTCATAGCCCGAGCCCGGGCGCAGGCCGTCGCCCAGCGAGAAGCTGACGTCGTAGGCCTTCATGATTTCGCAGATTTCCTCGAAGCGCTCGTACAGGAAGCTCTCCTTGTGGTGCGCCAGACACCACTTGGCCATGATCGAGCCGCCGCGCGAGACGATGCCCGTCATGCGGTCCGCCGTCATGGGAATGAACGGCAGGCGCACGCCTGCGTGGATCGTGAAGTAGTCCACGCCCTGTTCGGCCTGCTCGATCAGCGTGTCGCGGAAGATCTCCCAGGTCAGTTCCTCGGCCTTGCCGTCGACCTTCTCCAGCGCCTGGTAGATTGGCACCGTGCCGATCGGCACCGGCGAATTGCGGATGATCCATTCACGCGTTTCGTGGATGTGCTTGCCGGTCGAAAGGTCCATGACCGTGTCGCCGCCCCAGCGGATCGCCCAGGTCATCTTCTCGACTTCCTCGCCGATGCCCGAACTGACGGCCGAGTTGCCGATGTTGGCGTTGATCTTGACCAGGAAATTGCGGCCGATCGCCATCGGCTCGACTTCCGGGTGGTTGATGTTGGCGGGGATGATGGCGCGGCCGCGCGCGATCTCGTCGCGCACGAATTCCGGCGTGATGGCGGCCGGGATGGCGGCGCCGAACGACTGGCCCGGGTGCTGGCGCAACAGGCGCTTGACCATCTTCTCGCCGTCCGGACCGCTGTCGCGCAGCGTCTGCAGGTAGTGCTCGCGGCGCAGGCTTTCGCGGATCGCCACGTACTCCATTTCGGGCGTGATGATGCCGCGGCGCGCGTAGTGCATCTGCGAGACGTTGGCGCCGGCCACGGCACGGCGCGGCGGGCGTTGCAGGTCGAAGCGCATGGCCGTCAGCTTGGGATCGGTCAGGCGCTGCTTGCCGTACTCGCTGGTCGGGCCCGACAGCACTTCGGTGTCGCCGCGCTCGTCGATCCAGGCGCGGCGCACTTCCGGCAGGCCGCGGCGGATGTCGATCTTGGCGTCGGGATCGGTGTAGGGGCCGCTGCAATCGTAGACAGTCAGCGGCGGGTTCTTTTCGCCGCCGAACATGGTGGGTGTGTCGTCCTGCTCGATCTCGCGGAACGGGACGCGGATGTCGGGACGGGAGCCGACCTCGTAGACCCGGCGGGATTTGGGCAACGGGGCGACCGCGGCCGCGTCGACTTCGGCGGTGGCGGCCAGGAATTTGGGATTGGCGTTCATGGAAAGCTCCAAGCGAATGGTTTGGAGCCGATCGGGAAGGGACTCCCGCCATGCGGGCATGGCGGGAATACGGCTCCCAGCATCGGCATTATCCGTACTGGTACGAAGGGACTCTCTCAACACGTCGGGCCGGTTCGGCGCGACGAGTACCCCTGCGCGAAGCCGAAGTATAGAGCCTGCCCGGCCGCCATGCGAATGCGGGTCGATGCTGCGCCGCCGCAGCGTGGTCGGTCGTGCGCCGGCGCGATACCCGGTAATGGTAGTACCGGTTTACATTTGGAATCAGTCTGCGGAGACACTGCCATGCAGGTTCTGTACACTTTTTCACGTCAGCCGGTGGTCAGCCCGCCGGCCCCAGTCCACTCAAGAAGGAAACGTGTATGCAACTGACCCTACGCAAACTGGCGCCCGCCCTGGTTGTCATGACCCTTGCGCTTGCGGGTTGCAAGACCGCCCCGACCAAGTCCGGGGCTGCGGGCACGCCCGACGCCAGCGGCCAGCAGCAGCCGTCCGCTCAGCAGCCGGCCACCGCGTCCGTGGTCGAGTTCTACGTGGCCCAGACCCAATCCGGCCCGGGCATGGTTGAAGTCAGCCTGCCCGACGGCAAGATCTACATGCAGCAGCAACCGGTGTTGACGCGCGCCGACCTGACCGAAGCCGCCGCGCTGGTCGACCGCCAGGGGGCCAACTTCGTCGGCCTGCGCTTTTCCGAAGCCGGCGCGCGCAAGCTGAACGAAATCAGCAGCAAGAACGTCGGCAACATGCTGGCGCTGGTCATCGATCGCGAACTGATCGCCGCGCCGCGCATCGGCGAGCCGCTCAATCGCGGCGTGCTGGCCTTCGGTGTGCCCTCGGCGAAGGCCGCCTCGGACATTGCCGCCAAGATCCGCGGTGACAGCGCCCCGGCCGCCGGCGCGGCCCCGGCTCCGGCCCCGGCCAAGCCCTGAGCGGCGCATACAACCGCAAAAAGCCCGGCGATGCCGGGCTTTTTTATCTCTGTCCCAGTCGGCGGCGGGCCGGCGTCAGGACTTGCGGCCGCGCGGCTTGATGCCGCGGCGAGCCAGCGCCGATTCAATGAAGGTCAGGGCCAGGGCTTCGAGCGTCACCCGATCGTCGGCGGTTAGCGTGTCGAACTGCGCGGGCGAGATGTTGGGAAAGGGCCATGGCGCAAGCGGGCGCGAACGCCGTGTCATCGAGCGCGGCGGCGGCTCGGCCACGCCGGTGGACGGCAAGGTGTCGCTCAGGTCGTAGCTTTCCATGGGCAATTCCATGGGCCCCTTGCCCGTCTCCAGCCATTCGAGTTCCACCTTCAGCACTTGCGCCAGCTTGCGCAGTGAACGGCTCGAATGGCGCAGTCCGCTCTCATAGCTGCCGATCGCGCTTTGCGACAGGCGGGCCATGCGCGCGAGGGTTTTCTGCGTGTAGCCACGCAGAAGACGGGCGTGCTTCAGTCGGTCTGAAAAAGTTTTCACGCGTCGATTGAAGCTTGCGCCTTAGGCACTTTGGTGGATATAAATATTACTTAAGTGATAACTTCAGAAAGGCTGTCCCATGCAGGAAAGAGGTTACGTCCTGGTCGTGCAACTTGGTGGAATGCCGTGCAACAAGTTCGTGCATACCTTGCGTCAATTCCAGTGGGAAGTCGGCTTGTGCCGGTCGCCGGATGGCGTGCTGACGCGGTTGCGCAACGAGCCCGCCGACGTGGTCGTGCTGCGCGGTTCGGATGACAGGCTGCCGGACCTGATCGCCGCGCTGCGTCGCACGGCGCCGGGATGCTCGGTGGTCTGGCAATCGCCCGACGACGTGCCGCAGGCGCGCATCGCGGCGCTCGATGCCGGCGCCCATGTCTGCGTGCCACCGCAAGCCAGTATTCCCGAATGGGACGCCGTGCTGCGCAACCTGATCCGTTGCCAGCATCCGGCCGCCGACAGCGCGCCGTGCTGGCGCGTCGATGGACGCGCGCGCATGCTGGCCGGGCCGGCGGGCGAGCGTCTGCCCCTGACGAACACCGAGCGTGCCTTTTTCGTCAGCCTGCTGAACGCGCCGCACCAATGCCTGCCGCGCGAGGGCTTCTTCCCCGAGGCCATGCGCGACCCGATGGACAGCGCGCGGCGCGTCGACGTGCTGGTCTCGCGCCTGCGCTCCAAGGCGCGCCGGCTCAACATCGACCTGCCAGTGCTGGCGGTGCGGGGGTGGGGTTATATGTTGATGCCGCAGGGGGGCGCCGGCCTGGAGGCGGCCGGGGCGGATTGATGCCGGCCTGCGTCAGAGCACGACCAGGTTGTCGCGGTGCATCAGTTCCGGGTCAGTCATGCTGCCCAGGATGCGGGCGATCTGCGATGACGGCTGGCGCAGGATGCGGCGGGTATCCGCCGATGAATAATTGATCAGGCCGCGCGCGCATTCACGGCCCTGGCCGTCGACGCAGGCCACCACGTCGCCGCGGCCGAATTCACCTTCCACATCGACCACGCCGATTGGCAGCAGGCTCTTGCCCTCGCGCAGCAACGCCTGTACGGCGCCATCGTCCAGCACCACGCGGCCACGCAGGCGCAGGTGGTCGGCCAGCCATTGCTTGCGTGCCGACCAGACCGGCAATACGGCGCGCAGTTCGCTGCCGATGCATTCGCCCTGCGCGAGGCGCGTCAGCACGTTGCGTTCGCGGCCGGACGCGATGACGGTGTGCGCGCCGCTGTGCGCGGCGCGCTTGGCCGCCAGCACCTTGGTCAGCATGCCGCCGGTGCCGATGCCGCTGCCGGCGCCGCCGGCCATCGCTTCCAGCGCCGGATCGCCGGCCTGGGCGTGCGCCATGAACTTGGCGGCGGGATTCTTGCGCGGGTCGGAATCGTAAAGACCGCGCTGGTCGGTCAGGATGATCAGCGTGTCGGCTTCGATCAGGTTGGTGACCAGGGCGCCCAGTGTGTCGTTGTCGCCGAGCCGGATCTCGTCAGTGACCACCGTGTCGTTTTCGTTCACGATCGGCACCACGCCCAGGCGCAGCAGCGCGAACAGGGTGCTGCGCGCGTTAAGGTAACGGTGGCGGTCGGCCAGGTCTTCGTGGGTCAGCAGGATCTGCGCGGTGCGCAGGCCGTATTCGGCGAAGGCTGCCTCGTAGGCCTGGCACAGGCCCATCTGGCCCACCGCCGCCGCGGCTTGGAGTTCGTGCATCACCGACGGGCGCTTGCGCCAGCCCAGGCGGGCCATGCCTTCGGCGATGGCGCCGCTGGAGACCAGCACGACCTGCTTGCCCTGCTTGTGCAGCGCGGCGATCTGGGCCGCCCAGTGCGCCACGGCGGCGCGATCCAGGCCTCGGCCTTCATTGGTGACCAGCGATGAGCCGACCTTGGCGACGAGGCGCTGGGCATTGGCGACAACGGAAACGGCGGGTGATTCGGCAGACATGATGGCGGCGGGCTGCGGCGCGGAGAAGGCGTAATCGGAAGAGACTGCGATTATGGCTTATTCGTGGCCGCGCGGCGTGGTCGGCTTCTCGTCGGCACCGCCGCGGGTATCGTCGAAGCGGGGGTCCTCGGCGACATAGGTGCCGTCGGCCTGGTCCTGCGCCAACTGTTCCTTTTCGCGTTCGGCGTCGAGGTAGTCCTGCAGCGCGTAGATCAGATCCTGGGTGCCTTCGCCGGACAGGCCGGAGATGCCGAATACGGGACCCTGCCAGCCGTACAGATCCAGGAAGCGGCGCTTGGTGTCTTCGGGATCGGGCACCATGTCGAGCTTGTTCAGCACCAGCCAGCGAGGCTTGTCGGCCAGATCGGGGTCGTAGCGCCGCAATTCCTCGACAATGGCGCGGGCATCGACCACGGCCTGCTCCACGGGGTCGGCATCGGGATCGGGCGTGGACACATCGACCAGGTGCAGCAGCACGCGGGTGCGCGCCAGGTGGCGCAGGAACAGGTGGCCCAGGCCGGCGCCTTCGGAGGCGCCTTCGATCAGGCCGGGAATGTCGGCCACCACGAAGCTGCGCGACGGCGAGGTGCGCACCACGCCGAGGTTCGGGTGCAGCGTCGTGAAGGGGTAGTCGGCGATCTTCGGCTTGGCGTTGGAGATGCGGGTGATCAGCGTGGACTTGCCGGCGTTGGGCAGGCCCAGCAGGCCAACATCGGCCAGCACCTTCAGTTCCATGCGCAGGTAGCGGTGTTCGCCTTCCTTGCCGGGGGTCCATTGGCGCGGGGCGCGGTTGACGCTGGACTTGAAGTGCATGTTGCCCATGCCGCCCTGGCCGCCGGCGGCCAGCACGACTTTCTGGTCGTGGCGGTTCAGGTCGAACAGGACTTCGCCGGTCTCGGCGTCATGGATGATGGTGCCGACGGGCACGCGCAGCGTGATGTCGGGAGCGGCCGCGCCGTATTGGTCCGAGCCGCGGCCGTTTTCGCCGTTCTTGGCGCGGTGCAGGCGCGCATAGCGGAAGTCGATCAGCGTGTTGATGTTGCGATCGGCCACGGCGAAGATGCTGCCGCCGCGTCCGCCGTCGCCGCCGTCCGGGCCGCCCTTGGGGATGAATTTTTCGCGGCGAAAGCTCGCCACGCCATTGCCGCCTTTGCCGGCGACGACTTCGATGGTGGCTTCGTCTACGAATTTCATGGTGTCTGCGCGTGTATGAATTAGAGGGCTGTGCCGCCGTGGTGGGGCATTGCCGGAAGGGCAGGGCGGAACACTCCGCTCATTCTGCCTTAAAACCGCCCGGCCTCGCGGCCGGCGGGTTCGCCACCGAGTGGCGCGGGCCGCCGCGTGTTTGCGGTGGCCGGGAGGGGGAAAGGCCCCCACGCTGCGCCTTCGGCTTGCTGCCCCCCGAGGGGGCTTTTTCATCTCGAGGCGGCTCGGCGATGAAAAAGCCCTGCCGCATGCGACAGGGCTTTGCCGTTCTGGCCGGCGGCGGATCGCTGAGGCGATCGCGCCGCTGGCCGGACCGTGCGGCGTCGAGGATTACTCGGCGGCGACGATCGAAACGGTTTGCTTGTTCAACGCGCCCTTGAAGCCGAATTGAACCTTGCCGTCGACCAGCGCGAACAGGGTGTGGTCCTTGCCCATGCCGACGTTCACGCCAGCGTGGAAACGGGTGCCGCGCTGACGCACGATGATCGAACCAGCGGGAATCAGTTCACCGCCGAAAGCCTTGACGCCCAGACGCTTCGATTCTGAGTCGCGTCCGTTTCGCGTAGAGCCGCCGCCCTTTTTCTGTGCCATGTTTAGCTCCTGCTAATGTGGTGCCGAGTCGCGTCTTAAGCCGTGATGGCTTCGATGCGGATTTCGGTGTAGTTCTGACGGTGGCCCTGACGCTTCTGATAGTGCTTGCGACGGCGCATCTTGAAGATCTTGACCTTGTCGTGGCGGCCTTGCGCAAGAACCGTTGCCTTGATCACGGCGCCGGCGACGAGGGGCGTACCAACTTTCAGTTGGTCGCCTTCGCCCACGGACAGCACTTGATCCAGGGTGATTTCTTGCCCAATGTCAGCCGGTATCTGTTCTACCTTGAGTTTTTCGCCAATGGCAACACGGTACTGCTTGCCACCGGTTTTTACGACCGCGTACATGGGGTATTCCTTAAATAGGTAAATGGGTTCATTCGCTTGCCGGCCCTGCTGGGCTGGCAGTACCTGCCTGGGGTTGCCACGATGGGGTTGCCAAGGCTGGGCGTGCGTAATTCACCGACGTAATTCGGCCATCTCTGACCGAATCCGGGATATTAGCCCGCGGCCGGGGAAAAGTCAAAAAGCGCTTGCAGGGTAAGGGCTTAGGTGTGGCCTGGGCGCTGCGTCGAGGTGGCTGGCGACCAAGAAAACGGGGGCGGGGCGATTCGGAACCGGAGGGCGGACGGGGCGTCCGCGCCCCGGGCAGGGGTGTCGCTACGTCCGGCTTCGGTTCCTGGCAGCCCGTATAATCGCTGGTCGAATCCCTCCGCCATGCCGGCGGCCCAGCGGTAAGAGCTGTTGCGAACGGCTCGTTTCACTCTCCGGATACGTCTTGAATCTCCCCGCGCTCATTGCCCCCATAGTTGACGATATGAAAGCCGTCGATGCGGTTATCCGCGAGCGGCTGAATTCCGATGTGGTGCTGATCCGTACGATCGGCGACTACATCATTGGCGCGGGCGGCAAGCGCATGCGCCCGGCGATGGTGCTGATGGTGGCCCGGGCCCTGGGGTATCAGGGGACGCACCACCAGTTGCTGGCCGCCGTGGTGGAGTTCATCCATACCGCGACGCTGCTGCATGACGACGTGGTCGACGAATCCGACCTGCGCCGCGGGCGGGAAACCGCCAACGCGGTGTTCGGCAACGCCGCCAGCGTGCTGGTGGGCGACTATCTGTATTCGCGCTCGTTCGAGATGATGGTCGAGGCCGACTCGATGCGCATCATGAGCATCCTGTCCGAAGCCACCACGGTGATCGCCGAGGGCGAGGTGCTGCAGTTGCTGAACGTGCACGATCCGGACGTCTCGCAGGAGCGCTACCTGCAGGTCGTGCGTTACAAGACCGCCAAGCTGTTCGAGGCCGCCGCCCAGGTCGGCGCGGTGCTGGCGGGCGCCACGCCCGAGCAGGAAGCCGCGGCCGCCGCCTATGGCCGCCACGTGGGCACGGCTTTCCAATTGGTGGACGACGTGCTCGACTACAGCGGCGATGCCGCCGCGCTGGGCAAGAACGTGGGCGACGATCTGCGCGAGGGCAAGCCCACGCTGCCGCTGATCCGCGTGATGGAGGTGGGCACGCCAGCGCAGCAGCAGTTGATCCGCGACGCCATCAAGACGGGCGACGCCGACTTTGCCGCCGTGGCCGCCGCCATCCAGGCGACGGACGCGCTGGAACACGCCCGCCAGGCCGCCGTGGCCGAGGCGGATCGGGCCCGCGAAGCACTTTCCGCCTATCCCGTTTCCCCTTTTCTAAATTCTCTGTTAGAATTCTGCGCTTTCGCGGTGAATCGAGATCGCTAGCTGAAAAACAGCACTGCAAGCGCTGCTTTGAGCAAGGTTGGAATTCACGAAGGTTGAAATTCACGAAGCGGAAAGTTGATTTGGTTGCACTGAGCGCAACGAAGTCAGTAGCTGTAAGGCGTGGGAGATGTACAAGCCCATGCCCAGACTCGGGGCGTAGCTCAGCCTGGTAGAGTACTGCGTTCGGGACGCAGGAGTCGGAGGTTCGAATCCTCTCGCCCCGACCACTTATCTGTGGTCGAATTCTTGAAGGTGTTTCCCGACACCTTTGGCTGAAAGCCGGTACCGCGCAAGCGTTGCCGGCTTTTTTGCGTTTGTCTTCGTTCCCGGTGGACAGCGCGACCGCGACGACCGCATGCATGCGCCATGCGCATCGTGCTGTGGTGGCTTGGAAGTCCTCCCTGGTTGCGGACGGAGTGAAGGTGGAATGTCGGACTCATCGTTTTCCTGACATATTGATTTCGCCCTGCCGGATCGGCAAACATGATCACCGCTATATCGGTACTGATGGGATTGCATTGGCAGTTCAGCTTGCCGGTAACCACCACGCCTGTTTTTCAGGCTTATGGGTCCAGGGGCTGACGGACGCCGCACGGAATTTCGATTCCCAGCGCATCCCATGCCGCGGGCCGGTTCTTGAGGATCCTCGCGGGAACGTAATGAAGGGCATGCGCAAGTTGAAGTACCTCGGCAAGCGGGCTTTGTTCAGGCTGTCGCCCGTGCTGGCCGAATGTTGCGGGGTCGATTTCAGGCTGGACGTGCCGAATCGGGTCTTTCTCGAACAGCACATCTTCGGATATCTGAACCGGCTGGCCGCCGAGGGCCGGGCTGCGCAGGAGCTGTTGTTCCTGGGCCTGGACAAGCACAACTGGCACTATCCGCGGTTGCTGCGCGCGAACTTCCATTCGCTTGACATCCTGCCCCGCAGCGCTGTCTACGGGCGCCCCGGGCGGCACTGGGTCGGCGATGCGCTCGAGATGGCGGCGCACTATGGCCCGGCAACCTTCGACGTGGTAATCGCCAACGGCGTGCTCGGCGCCGGCATTGACGGCGAGGCTGGCCTGCGCCGCCTGCTGGCGCAATGCCACGCGGTGCTCAAACCCGGCGGCGTGCTGGTGCTGGGCTACAACGATCTGCCCGAGCGTACGCCTTTTCCGGTCGTGATCGACGGCGGCTTCGAGGAGTTCGTGCCCGACATCGAAGGGGTGATCGCTTCGCGCCACATGGTGGACGATCCCTTCCGCCATATCTACTGCTTTTGCCGCAAGGCTGGCTGAACGCAATTCCAGCCGCGCGCCCGCCACCCGGGATGCTGGGATGGCGGGCAGTCGGACCGGCTTCTCGCGCGGAGCCGCGGTTGGCGTCGATCAACCCGGGTAGAGGTCGGTGCGGCGATGGTCCCAGGCCGGCAGGCCAGCGCGCAGCGTGGCCACGCGCTTGGGATCGAGGTCGGCCGTGATGTGGCCCGTGCGGTCCGGCATGCAGGCCAGCACCGTGCCCCAGGGGTCGATGATCATGCTGCGGCCAAGGCAGGGCAGGCCCGGGCCGTCGCCGCCGATCTGGGCGGCGGCGATCACGTAGCACTGGTTCTCGATGGCGCGGGCGCGCAGCAGGGTTTCCCAATGATCGCGCCCGGTGTGCAGGTTGAAGGCCGCGGGCACCACCAGCACGTTGGCGCCGCGCCCGCGCAGCGCGCGGTAGAGTTCGGCGAAGCGCAGGTCGTAGCAGATGCTCAGGCCCAGCGTCAGGCCCGCCGCGTCGACGGTACGCAGGTGCGCACCGGGCGCGAAGTCGGCGGATTCGCGGTAGGGGGTGCCGTCGACCACCGCGTCATACAGGTGCACCTTGCGGTAGGAGGCGGCGATGCGGCCGTCCGGGGCGAAGGTGACGCCGGTGTTGCCGAGCCGGTCCTGGTCCGCCAGGCGTTCATGCATCGAGCCCAGGTGGATCCAGCAAGCGTGGCGTTGCGCCAGCGCGGCGATGCGCGCCGTGACCGCGCCGGGGATCGGACTGGCGGCGGCGCGCAGCGTTGGTGTGTCGCCGCGCACATCGCTGTACTCGGGCGTGACGATCAGTTTCGCGCCGTCGTTGGCCGCGGCCGTTATCCAGTGTTCCAGCGCCGCCAGGTTGGCCTCGCGGTCACGGCGGCTATCGAGCTGGATGGCTGCCACTCTGATGGACATGCGGGCTCCTTGTCAGTGTGCGTGTGCCTGGGCTTTCAGGCCGAGCGCGACCGCGCGCGCGATCTGTCCCAGCAGGGCGGCGCCTTCGCCGCCCTGGAGTGTCTGTGCGGTCTGCCAGTCGGTGAAGCCGTCGGCCAGCACCGCCAACACTACGCTGCGGTCCTCGACCGTGAGGATGCCGGCGTCATGGCGCAGGCCCGGCAGTTGGCCGGCCTTGCTGGCCAGATGAGCCGGCGCCGGCAGCGCGGCGCCGAAGTGGGCGCGCTCGCGCTGGTCGGCCAGGACGTCGAGCGCGAAAGTGCGCAGGGACGCGGGCAGGGCGCCGTCGCGCAATAGCCAGCAGAGCGCGGCGGTGGCGTCGCCGGCGCTGGTGAAATTGTCGCGGCCGGCCTCGCGCGCGGCGGCGTCCATCATGCGGCGTTGCAGGCGCGTCGCCTCCAGGTTGGCGCGCTGATTCCATTGGTTGATCGCGTCGAAGCCCAATAGATCGATCAGCGCGTTGGTGGCGACGTTGTCGCTGAGGACGATCATCAGCCGCGCCAGTTCGGCCAGCGACAGGCTGGTGACGCTGTGCAGTTGTGCCAGGATGCCGGTGCCGCCGGCGCGGTCGCCGCTCGCGGGCAGGGCCTGCGGCTGTTCGAGCGTGTAGCGGCCGTTGGCCACCGCTTCGAGCAGCGCCAGCAGGATGGGCACCTTGATGATGCTGGCCGACGGTTGCATGCGGTCGGCGTGGCGCGCCAGCACGATGCCGCCGTCCAGGTCGCGCAGGCTCAGCGAGATCCGCGCGGGCGTGGCCGCAAGCAAGGGCGCCAGCGCCGCGTCGACGTGCTGGCGCAAGGCGTCGCGGTCCAGCGGTTGCGATCCCAACGGGAACATGGTCGATCTCCTCAGACCAGGAAGAAGAACAGGGACGAGAACAGGCAGAGGTTCACCAGGATCACCGCCCAGCCGTTGTAGAGCATGTATTTGAGCTCGCCCGAGCGCGCCAGGCCCATCTGGCCGAACATGTCCGAGGTGGGGAAGGGGCCGAACCAGTCGATCTGCGAACTGCCCAGGATAACCGCGGTGGTGGCCGCGGGGCCGACGCCGGCGGCCGCCAGCAACGGGCCGAAGATCTTGGCGGTGAAGGTCATCTGCGCGACGGCCGCGCCGGGAATATGACCGATGACGTTGAACCACAACACGATGACGCACAGCATGGCGCCGCCAATCCCCGCCAGGTGTGGCTTGGCCAGTTCCAGGACGGCATGGTAGGCGTTGAGCTGGTCCACCAGCACCAGTACGGGATTGAACAGCCAGAAGAGAAAGAAGATCCAGATCAGCTTGCCGGTGCCCGCGTACATGGCCTGCAGGATTGCACGCGGACCCATGCCGCCCGCCAGCCCGGTAGTGGCGGCCAGCGACACCATGACGATGATGGCGAAGGCATAGCCGGCCTTGGCCAGCACACCGGCGACCGCCAGGATGATGATGGTCAGGCAGAATGCCCACGCCGCGCGCAGGGCGGTGGGCGCCGGCGCGGCGTCCAGCTTCAGCGTGGCCAGTCCGGCGCCGGCTTCTTCATATTGGTGGCTGGCCTCGGTCATCTTCTGGATTCGGCCCGACATGAACCAGCCGGCCAGCAGGGTCGCGGCAGCCATCGGCAGGCCCGCCACCAGCAGGTACTGGGGGTAGCTCAGGCCGGTCAGGCCGGTCACCGTGACCACGTTGGGCGTGAACGGCCCCAGCACCAGCCCGGCCGATCCCGCGGTCTGGAACAGCGCGGCCACCGCGGGCGGCGACAGGCGCACGGCCGCCGCGATGGGGATAACCACCGCGGCAATGATGGCGTTGCCGCCGGCCAGTGTGCCCAGCGCGCCGCAGATCAGGGTCGAGGTCACCATGATGCCCAGGCGCACGCGCACCTGGTTCGACAGGCCGATGCGGCGCACGATGGCGCGCACCATCTGTTCGGCGGCGCCGGTGCGTGCGGCGACCTCGCCCACGCCCGCGCCCAGCACGATGATCAGGCCGACCACGGCGATGAACGACCCGAGCGATTCGGCCAGCAGCTTGCTCATGGCGATGGGCGTGGTGCCGGTCATGATGGCGCCGAGCACGATGGCGGCGATGGTCGACAGCACGATGTCCACGCCCAGCAGCGCGATGATGGCGAATACCAGTACCGGCGTCAGGCCCCACAGGCTGGTCTGGCCGGGCAGGGTGAAGTGGGTGTACAGCGCGATGGCCAGGCCCACGAGGAATACCGCGATGGCGGCGTTGCGCCGGCGAGGTTGCAGCACGGCACCGGCGGGCGGGCGTGGCGCCGCCGCCGTCTGTGTCAATGAGGTCATGTCTTCTCCGTCCCTATCGTCTCTGTGGCCAGGCCGTGACGCGCTGCGCGTCCGGCGGTTGTCGGCCTATTGTTGTGATCCTGCCTTGCAATGTTGCAGGCATGGATGCCCTGCGGTCCAACGTCCAGGCCGCCCGGCCCCATCGGAGGGCCTGGCGCTGGACGGTGAGAGTGTGGGCGCGGCGGGCGACAGGTTCAAATGAGTGGAGCGGGTGCGGCCATAACCAAAGGTTATGCGTTCGGCGCGGTGGTGCTTCCGTCTGTGACCGCGATGCCATGCCGCAACGGTTGGCGGTGGCGGGCAAAGCGCCCGTCCGCGATCGCTGGCAGGCGGTGTTCCCGGACCTGCGCCGGTCGACGGCGGTCAGGGCGGCGATGGATTTCCTGGCGGGGTGCGCGCGGCAGGAGCGCGCCTGCGCGCCGGAGGGCGTGGCGCCGTTATCGGCGGGGCGCCGCCGCGCCCTCGGCCAGCATCTCGCGCAGGCGGGCGCGGCGGCGTTCGAGGTCGGCGATCTGTCGTTCGACCGAGGCCAGCCGCTGGCGTTGCACCGCGGAGGTTTCCGGGCAGGCGGCCGCGCCTTCGATCATGCGCATGCAATCGGGAAAGCCCTGGATCTCGGCAAGGCTGAAGCCGGTCGCGATCAGGCGCTGGATCTGCCGCACCTGGCCGATCGCCGCGGGCGCGAAGCTGCGGTAGCCGTTGTCGGCGCGGGTGCACGCCAGCAGGCCGTGCGCGTCGTAATGGCGGATCGAACGCAGGCTGGCGCCGGTGGCGCGGGCGAGGGCGCCGATCGACATCGGCTTGGCGGCGGGCTGGGGTGTCATGGCAAACATTCACGAAACGACCGCTTGACTCTAACACCGGTGTGACGGTTGAGACTGTGATTCCCCTTTTGTCTTCCAGGAGTCACTTCCATGCCGGACCGCCTGTTTTTCCGCTGCTTGCGCCACCTGCTGGTGGCCGTCACCCTGCTGTCGACGAACGCCTTGGCGTTTGCCGACAGCCGTGAGTACACCGCCGTCGCGCCGGACGGCGTGACCCTTGCCATCCAGGAGGCCGGCGATCCGGCCGGCCCCGCCGTCGTATTCGTCCACGGTCTGCTGGGCAGCCGCCTCAGTTGGGAAGCGCAGTTGTCCAGCCCGTTGTTGCAGCGCTATCGCCTGATCACCTACGACCTGCGCGGCCATGGCCAGTCCGGCAAGCCGACCGCGCCGCTGGCCTACACCGACGGACGCCGCTGGGCCGATGATCTGGCGACCGTGATCGCGGCCTCGGGCGCGCGCCGGCCGGTGCTGGTGGGGTGGTCGCTGGGCGCTGCCGTGACCACCAACTACCTGGCCGCGCATGGCGACGCGGACATTGCCGGCGCGGTCTACGTCGGGGGCGTGATCGAACTGCAGGCCAGCCAGATCGCGTCGCACCCGGCGGTATATCGCGGCATGGCGTCGGCCGACCTGAAGACGCACCTGGACGCCGAACGCGCCTTTCTGGCGCTGTGCTTCGCGACGCAGCCGGACGTGGCCACGTTCGAACGCCTGTTGGCCAATGCCGCCCTGGCCTCATCCGAGATGCAGGCCGCGGTACCGGCCATGACGATCGCGGCGCGCGAAGGGTTGGGCGCGATGCGCAAGCCGCTGTGGCTCATCTATGGCGCGCGCGATGCGCTGGTGCGCGCCGTGCCGTCGATGGAACGGGCCCGGCAACTGCATCCGCGCCTGCGGACCACGCTGTATGCGACGGCGGGACATGCGCCGTTCGTGGAAGAGGCCGAGCGGTTCAACCGGGACCTGGCGGCCTTCGTCGACGCGACCGCCAGGCGCTGACGTTCGCGGTGCGCGGAGGCCGTCGGCCGCGGATCGGCTCAAGCGCCGGGAGACGGCGTGGATCGCTTGGTGGGCCGGGTGGGGAAGTCGCCCGGCGTGCTGCCTTCGTCGTCCACCGTGAGGCCGCCGCCGGAAGTGATGCCGCGGGCGATCTCGTCGGCGGATTTGCCGGCAAAGCCGTGTTCGCCGGCGACGATGCGGAAGCTGTCGCCCTCCAGGGGGCTTTGCAGCGTGGCCGAGGACAGCAGTACGCCATTCGAGCGCAGCTGGATGCGTTTGCCGACGCGGTCGCGGGTGAAGTCGGCCAGGGCCTGGCGGCTGTCGGGGTGCAGCACCACGTCGACGTAGCGCATCGACGTCTGCGGGTCGATACCGGCGGTGGCCTTCTCTGCCCGCAGGGCCACGCTTTCGGCGTGGGTTGCGGCGGCGGCCAGCAGCAGGGCGGCGCAGGCGAGGGATCGGAAAGCGGTCATGGGCGGGCTCCGGGTGGCGGGCGGATCGATGACGGCATCCTAGCCCGATCGGCGCCGGCGCATATTACGACTTGTATGCGAACGCTGGCATTGCCTGCCGCCGGCCACGGTTTGGCGATTCCTGTCTGGCCGCTAATATGGCGGCTCGATGAACGGTCCGGGCCGTGTCCGGCCGCCCCACGGAAACCCACGCCATGAAACCGTCCGCGCCCTGGTTCCTGTCCTGCCTGCTGTTGGCGGGCGCCGCCCATGCGGGCTCGGCGCCGGCCGAGCTGTCGTGTGTTTCGGAAAGCGGCAAGGTGGCGCTGCGAGGCGCCATCCCGTCGCCGTCGTCCGAGGAGCTCAGCCTGACGCTGACGTACGGCAACGCCGAGCAGTCCTTCGATTCGGGCGATGGTCCGGCCTACGTGGTGTCGGATTTCCGGTTGGGCGTATTCACGCTGGTCGCGCCGGACGACGCCTGGCCGCTGACGCTGTATGCGTTGCCGGCCACCGTTGCGGTCAGGAAGGTCGCCAATGGCGATATCGCGGGCACCTTCCAGGCCAAGCTGAGCGGGCCGCGCCCGGGAGGAACGAGCGCCTCGGGAATGGGCAATCCGCTCACGGCGATCCTGAATTGCGATTACCGGTATTCGCTGTAGCGGCTGGCGTCCGGTAGCCGCGCCGGGGCGCGGGCCACCCCATCGGGTAATCCCGCTACCGGGGATTTCAGCAAAATTTGTATGATGACCATATGAATTTGCCGAAGGAGATCCGCATGCCGCAAGTCGTTTTCGTCGCCCGTGGCCGTGTCGCGGGCGGTGCCCGATGACGCCGGAAGCCCGTATCCGCGAGGAAATCTGCACGGTCGGCGCCAGCCTCTATCAACGCGGCTACACCGTGGGCGCCGCAGGCAACATCAGCGCGCGGCTCGATGACGGCTGGCTGATAACGCCCACCGATGCCTGCCTGGGCCGGCTCGATCCGGCCGAACTGGCCAAGGTCGATCTGGCCGGCAACCGGGTCTCGGGCGGCAAACCGTCCAAGACCCTGGCGCTGCACCAGGGCATCTACCAGGCCGACCCGGCCACGCGTGGCGTGGTGCACACGCATTCGACCCATCTGGTGGCGTTGACGCTGGCGGGAGTCTGGCGCCAGGACGAGGTGCTGCCGCCGATAACGCCCTACCAGGTGATGAAGGTCGGCCGCATTCCCCTGATTTCCTATCGGCGTCCCGGCGACCCGGCGGCGGCCGCGCAGGTGGCGGCGCTGGCCGCCCAGGTGCGTGGGGTGTTGTTCGAACGCCTGGGGCCGGTGGTGTGGGAGCGTTCGGTGTCGCACGCCTCCTACGCGTTGGAGGAACTGGAGGAAACGGCGCGCCTGTGGCTGATGGCCCAGCCGCGCCCCGCCCCCTTGTCCGAGGCCGCCATCGACGAACTGCGCGCCGTGTTCGGGGCGCGCTACTGACCCGCGCCCACCTCAACCCGAAGGAGCCGACATGCCGCGCCTGGCCGCGAACCTGAGCATGATGTACGCGGAGCACCCGTTTCTGGAGCGATTCGCCGCCGCCGCGCGCGACGGCTTCCAGGGCGTGGAGTTCCTGTTTCCCTACGATCATCCGGCCGCGGAAATCCGCGCGCGCCTGGACCGCCACGGACTGGCGCAGGCGTTGTTCAACGCGCCGCCGGGCGACTGGGCCGGCGGCGAGCGCGGGATCGCCGCGTTGCCGGGCCGCGAGGACGAGTTCCGCCGCGGACTGGACCGGGCGCTGGAGTACGCGACGGCCTTGGGCAATCGCAGCCTGCATGTGATGGCCGGGCTGGTCCCCGCCGGGCAGGACCGCGCCGCGCATCGCCAGGTGTATCTGCGTAACCTGGAACTCGCCGCGCGCGTTGCCGCCACGGCCGGCGTGACCATCCTGATCGAGCCGATCAATCCGCGCGACATGCCGGGCTATTTCCTGACGCGCCAGGACGAGGCCCAGGCGATCCGCGCCGAAGTCGGCGCCGACAACCTGCGGGTGCAGTTCGATTGCTACCACTGCCAGATCGTCGAGGGCGACCTGGCGGTGAAGCTGCGCCGCGACATGCCGGGCATCGGCCATATCCAGATCGCCGGCGTGCCGGATCGCCACGAGCCCGACCTGGGTGAACTGAACTACCCCTATCTGCTGGCGCTGGTCGACGCGCTGGGCTACGCGGGCTGGATCGGCTGCGAGTACCGGCCCGTGGGCGCCACCACTGCAGGACTGGGCTGGGCCAGACCCTATCTCGCGGGAGGCGGGCGATGAAGATACTGATCACCGGCGGCGCTGGTTTTCTGGGGCAGCGCCTGGCACGCAAGCTGCTGGAGCAGGGCCGCCTGTCGCTGGACGGCGAGCGCGCGCCCATCACCCAGATCGACCTGCTCGACGTCACCCGGACCGATGCCATCAACGACACGCGGGTGCGGTCGATCGAGGGCGACGTCGCGGATCCGGCCTGCCTGCAGGCCCTGATCGGCGCCGATACGGCGGTGATCTTCCACCTGGCGGCCATCGTCAGCGGTCAGGCCGAATCCGATTTCGACCTGGGCATGCGCATCAACCTGGATGCCTCGCGCGCGCTGCTGGAGGCGTGCCGCCAGCGCGGCCATCGGCCGCGGGTGGTGTTCACCAGTTCGGTGGCGGTGTACGGCGGGGCGTTGCCGGAAACGGTGCGCGACGACACCGCGCTCAATCCGCAATCTTCGTATGGCACGCAAAAGGCGATCGCCGAACTGCTGCTGGCCGACTACACGCGCCGCGGCTTCGTCGACGGCCGCGCGTTGCGCCTGCCCACGATCAGCGTGCGTCCGGGCCGGCCCAACGCGGCGGCCTCGTCGTTCGCCAGCGGCGTCATCCGCGAACCGCTCAACGGCGAACCGGCGACCTGCCCGGTGGCCGCCGATACGCGCCTGTGGCTGTTGTCGCCGCGCCGCGCGGTGCAGGCGCTGATCGCCGGCTGCGAGCTGGATGCGGGGGCGGTGGCGGATCGCCGGCCCATCAACCTGCCGGGGGTATCGGTGACCGCGGCGGAGATGGTGCGGGCCTTGCGCGAAATCGCGGGCGACGCAGTGGCCGACCGCGTCGGCTGGCAGGCCGATGCGCGGGTGCAGGCCATCGTCGGCAGCTGGCCGGGGCGTTGGGATACCGCGCGCGCGGCGGACCTGGGTTTGGCGGGTGACGGCGATTTCGCCGAAATCATCCGCGCCTATATCAATGACGACTTGCGGGGGAAAGTATGAGCCAGTCCAACGAAGCGCGCGCGGTCGGTGTGATCGGCCTGGGGGCGATGGGCGCGGGTATTGCACAGAGCCTGCGGCGCGGCGGGTGCCGGGTGCATGCCTATGACATCCGGCCCGGCGTCGCGGCGGCGTTCGCGGAACAGGGGGGCGTGGCTTGCGAGACGCTGGCGGACATGGCCGCCGCCTGCGACGTCGTGGTCAGCGTGGTGGTGAACGCGCAGCAGACCGAAAGCGTGCTGTTTGGCGAAGGCGGCATTGCCACCGCCCTGCGGCCCGGCAGCGTGTTCGTGATGTGCTCGACGGTGGACCCGGCCTGGTCGAGCGCGCTGGAGTCGCGCCTGGCCGCGCAAGGCATCCACTACCTGGACGCGCCGATCTCCGGCGGGGCCGCCAAGGCCGCCGCGGGCCAGATGACCATGATGACGGCCGGCACCGCCGACGCCTACGCGGCCTGCGGCCCCGTGCTGGAGGCCATGGCGGGCAAGGTATACCGGCTGGGCGACCGGGCCGGCGCGGGCAGCAAGGTCAAGATCATCAACCAGTTGCTGGCTGGCGTGCACATCGCCGTCGCGGCCGAGGCCATGGCGCTGGGCCTGCGCGAAGGGGTCGACGCCGCTGCCTTGTACGAGGTGATCATCCACAGCGCCGGCAACAGCTGGATGTTCGAGAACCGCATGGCGCATGTGCTGGCGGGCGACTACACGCCGCTGTCGGCGGTGGACATCTTCGTGAAGGACCTGGGGCTGGTGCTGGACACCGCGCGCCACAGCAGGTTTCCGCTGCCGCTGGCGTCCACCGCGCACCAGATGTTCATGCAGGCGTCGTCTGCCGGGCACGGGCGCGAGGACGACAGCGCGGTCATCAAGATCTTTCCCGGAATCACCCTGCCGGAGTCCGCATGACGATCAAACTGGGCTGCATCGCCGACGACTTCACCGGCGCCACCGACCTGGCCAACAACCTGGTGCGCGCCGGCATGCGCACCGTGCAGGCCATCGGTGTACCGGGCGGGCCCCTGGAGACGCCGGCGGACGCGGTGGTGGTGGCGCTCAAGACCCGCACCCTGCCCGCCGACGAGGCGGTGGCGCAATCGCTGGCGGCGCTGGCCTGGCTGCGGGCGCAGGGCGCCGGGCAGATTTACTTCAAGTACTGCTCGACCTTCGATAGCACGGCGCGGGGCAATATCGGCCCGGTGGCAGACGCGCTGATGGCGGCGCTGGAGACGGATTTCACCATTGCCACGCCGGCCTTTCCCGATAACAAGCGCACGGTGTTCAAGGGCTATCTGTTCGCCGGCGACGTGCTGCTGAATGAGTCGGGCATGCAGCATCATCCCTTGACCCCGATGACCGATCCGAACCTGGTGCGGGTGTTGTCGGCGCAGACCCGCCGCAAGGTCGGCCTGATCGACTATGCGGTGGTGGCGCGCGGCAGCGATGCGATTCGCGGCCGCATCGACGCGCTGCGAAGCGAGGGAGTGGAGATCGCCATTGTGGATGCCATCTCCAATGACGACCTGATGGCGCTGGGGCCGGCGCTCAAGGGCATGCCGCTGGTGACGGCCGGGTCGGGCGTGGCGATCGGCCTGCCCGGCAACTGGGGCTTGGCGCCGGGCGCGGCCGCCGCATTGCCGCGCGAGCCGGGCGCCCAGGCGGTGGTGGCGGGCAGTTGCTCAAGCGCGACCCAGGGCCAGGTGGCGGCGTTCATCGCGGCGGGCCGGCCGGCGCTGGCGCTCGATCCCTTGCGTCTCGCCGCGGGCGACGACGTCGTGGCGCAGGCGCTGGCCTGGGCCGCGCCGCGCCTGTCCGACGGCCCGCTCTTGATCTATTCCACGGCACGGCCCGATGCCGTGCAGGCGGCGCAGGCCAGCCTGGGCGCGGCGCGCGCCGGCGCGCTGGTCGAGGAGGCCATCGCCCGGATCGCGGCGGGCCTGGCGCGGCTCGGGGTGCGGCAGTTGATCGTCGCCGGGGGCGAGACCTCCGGCGCCGTGGTGCAGGCGCTGGGGTTGACGCAACTGGCCATCGGCGAGCAGATCGACCCGGGCGTGCCGTGGTGCGCCGGTTACGCGCAGGCGGCGCAAGCGCGCATCAGCATCGCCTTGAAGTCGGGCAATTTCGGCGGCGTTGATTTCTTCACGCGGGCCTTCCGTCGGGCTGCCTGATGGTTAATCGCTGATTCCCGTGCCGCGCCGTTGCCGCTGGTGCGTTCAGCGATGCGCCTGACGCAGTCGCTTGGCGGCGTTGACCATGTGGATGCGCGCGGCTTCGCGCGCCGCCTCCACGTCCTGGCGCCGGATGGCTTCGACGATGGCTTCGTGTTCCCGCAGCACCGCGCGCATCTGGTCGGCGTGGCGCGCCTCGTTGCCGCGCGTGACGCGGGTGGCGGCTTCGAGATACTGGCTGACGAAGGCCAGGGTGGCGAGAAAATACGGATTGCCGGTGGCGCGGGCGATGCTGCGATGGAAGGCCACGTCTTGCGCGACGCCGTCGCCGCCGTTGTCCACCGCCATGGTGATGGCGGCCAGCGCGTCGTCGATGGCCGCCATGTCGCGCTTGCCGCGCTGGGCGGCCGCCTGCGCCGCGATTTCGGTTTCCAGCGCGCGGCGCAGATCGACGACGTGCAGCACCGCGTCCAGTGAGCCCAGTTCGGCCGCGTCGATGCGCAACGCGCGGTTGCCGCCCTGGCCGGTGACGAATACGCCGCTGCCCTGGCGCGCTTCGACGATGCCGTCCTGGCGCAGGCGCGACACCGCTTCGCGGATGACGGTGCGGCTGACGCCGAATTGCTCGGCCAGGCGGGTTTCGGTGGGCAGTTTTTCGCCCGGCTGCACGCGGCCCGCGTCGATCTCGGCGAGCAACTGCTTGGCCACTGTGTCGGTCAGCGAGGGAGGCGTGTGGAGTCGGGGAAAGGCCATGGCATGGGGCCGTGAGAAGAGGGCGCGGCACCGCCCCGGGACAGGGGCTTCATGATAACCCGGCGGCTCCGGCCGCCGCGCGGGCGCGGTTCAGGCAGTCGATGAAAAGCTGCGCGGCCGGCGTCGGCGGCGAGTCGGCGCGCGTCAGGATCGATACCCGCGCCGCCGGCAGCGGGTGCGCCAGCGGCAGGATGCACAAGGACGTCGGCGCCAGCACGCGGTGCAGGCCATTACGCACGAAAAAGCCCACCGCGTCGCTCTGTCCCAGGATGGCCAGGGCGATGGCGATGGACTGGCACGGGATCACATCGGCGGGCGGCGGCAGGCCGCGTTCGGCGTAGGCCAGGCGCAGCAGATTGGTGGGCGTCTGCGTATTGCCGGGCATCAGCCATAGCAGGTCGCGCAGTTCGGCCAGGTCGGTTGCGTGGCGCAGGGGATGGTCGGCGCGCGCGCCCACCGCCAGCGGCAGGGTGAACAGGGTGGTGCGGGCAAAGCCGTCGTAGATGTCGCCGTCGTATTCGGTCTGCACCACGAGGTCGTAGCGGCCCGTCTCCAATTGGTCGTGGCTGTAGGGCGGCGCGACCTCATGGAAGGCCACCGCCACGCGCGGCATGCGGGCGCGAAACGCCGCCAGCGCGGCCGGCAGTATCGGCAGCACCGACGAACTGATGGCCAGGTTGAGCGTGCCGCCCTCGCCGTCGCGCATCTGGTCGATGTCTTCCTGCGCGCGCCGCGCTTCCTGCAGGATCAGCACGGCGCGCTTGTGCAGCGCCTGGCCATAAGGCGTCAGCTCGACCCCCTTGGCGCTGCGCCGCACCAGTTCCGCGCCCAGGCTCTGTTCCAGTTCGCGCAGGCTGCGCGTGGCCGCCGGCTGGGTCACGCACAGGGCGCGGGCGGCGGCGCGGATGCTGCCATGTTCGGCGATCAGCACGAAGGCGCGCAACTGGCGCAGGTTCATCGGAGCAGGCACGGCGGGCTATAAGCAAAAGTCATCACTGCGCGAAAAATACTGTCTTTTGCGTTTCGGCGGCCATCCGTATATTCACTAGGGCCTGTTCGCACTAAAAGGAGCTTTAGTGTGAACAGGCCCTAGCCACGGCTTCGGAAACACGGGCCGGCATAGAGATCGGACATCAAGGGGAAAACATGTCTATCGCCATCGCGGCCGGCGCCGGCGCGCACAGCCTGCATACGCCTTCGATGCGCCGGCGGGTCATCGCCGGCACCACCATCGGCAATGCGCTCGAATTCTTCGACTTCACCGTCTTCACGTTCCTGATGCTGGTCATCGGGCCGCTGTTCTTTCCGGCGGCCTCCAGCTACGGGCAATTGCTGCTGACCACGGCTACTTTCGGCGTCGGCTTCCTGATGCGGCCGGTGGGCGGCATGCTGATCGGTTCGTACGCCGACCGCCATGGCCGCCGCGCCGCCATGACCTTGACGCTGTGGTTGATGGGCCTGGGCTGTGCGCTGATCGCCGCCGCGCCCACCCATGCGCAGATGGGGCTGCTGGGGCCGGTGATGATGGTGCTGGCGCGGCTGATCCAGGGTTTTGCGGCTGGCGGCGAGGTGGGCGCGTCGACCACGCTGCTGGTCGAGCATGCGCCGCCGTCGCGGCGCGGTTTCTATTCGAGTTGGCAGTTCGGCAGCCAGTCGCTCGGCGTGGCGCTGGGAGCGGTGGTGGTGGGCGTGCTGACGGCCGCGCTGACGGCCGAACAGATGCAGGCCTGGGGCTGGCGCGTGCCGTTCTTGATCGGCATCCTGACTGTGCCAGTGGGCGCCTATATCCGGCGCAATCTCGAAGAGACGCTGCACCTGGACGAACCTGGCACGGGCCAGCCGCGCGCCAGCGGCCACCAGCCGTTGCGCCGGATTTTCACCGAGCACAAGGCGGCGGTGGCCAAGGGCATCCTGCTGATGATCGGCGGCATGGTGTGCGCGCAGATCATCGGTTTCTACATGCCGTCGTACGCGCATCGCGAGCTGGGCCTGCCGGCGACCTCGACCCTGTCGGCCAGTGTCGTCGTGGGCGCGGTCGGCTTCCTGTTCGCGCCGCTGGTGGGCATGCTGGCCGACAGGGTTGGGCGCAAGCGCGTGATCTTCTGGTCGCGGGTGACGACGGTGGCGGTGTTGCTGCCGTGTTTCGAATGGCTGATCGGCGCGCCCAGCAGCCTACGGCTGATGCTGGTGGTGGCGTTGCTGTCGATCCTGCTGGCGCTGCAATCCGCGCCCGGCATCACCATGCTGCCCGAACTGTTTCCGAAATCCGTGCGTACCACTGGCATGTCGGTGGTGTACGGTCTGGGGATTTCCGTGTTCGGCGGCTTCGCCCAATTCTTCGTGACCTGGCTGCTGCACGTGACCGGCAATCCCATGGCGCCCGCCTGGTACCTGATGGTGGCGGTGGCGCTTTCCACGGTGGTGCTGTTCTGGATCCGCGACCGCACCGGCGATGATATCGATAACCAGGAGGCCTGATGCAATCCGCTACGCCGTACTTTTCCCGCAGTTACGCCGAGGCGCGCGAACGCTTCGCCGCGTCGGCCCGCCCGCTGGCCACGCAATTCGCGTCCTATCCGATCGAGCCCACGGGGCGCGAAGGCGAAGCGTTGACCACCGATGTCGCGTTGATCGGCGACGCGGATGCCAGCCGCCTGCTGATCATGACGTCGGCCACCCACGGCGTGGAGGGCTTCTGTGGCTCGGGGTGCCAGTTGGCGCTGTTGGACGATGCCGAGATGCTGGCGCGCGCGCGTCAGGCCGGCGTGGCGCTGCTGTTGGTGCATGCCGTCAATCCGCACGGGTTTTCCTGGATCGCGCGCACCGATGAAGGCAACGTAGACCTGAACCGCAATGCGCAACCGTTCGGCACCCAGGCCTTGCCGGCCAATCCTGAGTACCAACGTATTCACGAGCTGTTGCTGCCGGCGCAGTGGCCGCCGTCGGCGGACAACCGTGGGCAGATCGACGCCTACATCGCCGAGCATGGCGTGGCGGCCTTCAGGCAGGCCGTGACCCGGGGCCAGTACACGCACGCCGATGGGCTGTTCTATGGGGGCGATCGCCCGGCCGCTTCGCTGCTCAATCTGCGCCGCATTCTGCAGGAGCATGCCGCCCGGTATGCGCGGATCGGCTGGATCGACGTGCACACCGGGCTGGGGCCGCGTGGCCATGGCGAGAAGATCTATGCCGGCCGCCGCGACGAGGCCGAAGTGGCGCGTGCGCGCCGCTGGTGGGGTAGCGATATCGCCGTGCCCTACCAGGGCACCTCGGCTTCGGTGGACATCACCGGGCATCTGGCCGGCCTGATCTACCAGGCGTGTCCGGATTCGGTGCCGACGCTGATGGCGCTGGAGTACGGCACACAGCCATCGGAACAGGTGGTGGATGCGCTGCGCGGCCGCAATTGGCTGCGGGCCCATCCCGAGGCATCGGCCGCGCTGCGCGACCAGATCCTGCGCGAGACACTGGAGGCGTTCTATTGCGACGCGCCGGATTGGCAGGGCGCGGTGCTGGGGCAGAGCCGCGTGGCGGTGTTGCAGGCCCTGTTGGGGTTGGCGGCTGACGCCTGAGGCGGGGCACGGGGGCGTCGGCCTGCGGGCGGGTCGAGGCGGGAGCGCGCAGCCGATCGCCTGGGCTGCGCGGGCGCTCGTTCCCTGGGGACGCATTTCCCTGGGGCTTGCTTTGTCATCGGAATGTTATATCATCCTTCAGCTATTTGTAATGATATAACATCCATGAGGGTAACGATGACTGGCAAGATGCAGGGATGGCGGGCCATCCGGGGCAAGCGTGAGATGGCGGCGGCGCGGCGCGGGCGTGGCGCGCGGGCATTCAAGCCGCTGGTCTGCTCGCTGATGCTGGCCGCGCCGGTGGCGCAGGCCGAGACCGAGACCGAGGCCGATCCGTCGCGCCATCGCACGCTGGCGCCAATCACGGTGTCGGCCGTTCCGCTGGGCCTGGACCTGAACAGCACCATGCTGCCGGCTTCCGTGCTGGAAGGCGATGAACTGGTCGAGCGCCGCGCCGGCACGCTGGGCGAGACGCTCAAGAGCCTGCCGGGCGTGAACAGCGACACCTTCGGCGGTGGCGCCAGCCGGCCGGTGATCCGCGGCCAGACCGCGCCGCGCGTCAAAGTGCTGTCCGACGGCTCCGAAGTGTTGGACGCCTCCGGCATTTCGCCGGATCACGCGGTGACGGTGGAACCGTTGCTGGCCGAACGCATCGAGGTGCTGCGCGGGCCGGCCACCCTGCTCTATGGTGGCGGCGCGATCGGTGGCGTGGTGAATGTGGTGGACAAGAAGATTCCCACCGTCGTGCCCGAGAAGGGCGTGGAGATGGAAGGCGAGCTGCGTGGCGCCACCGGCACCAAGGAGCGCGCGGGCGCGGTCGGCATTACCGCTGGCGAGGGCCAGTTCGCGGTGCGGGTCGAGGGCATGAAGCGGCGCACCAGCGACTACGACGTGCCGGATTGGCCCGGCGGCAAGCTGGCCGGGTCGTACAGCGAGTCCACGCAGGGCACGGTCGGGCTGTCGTGGATCACGCCGCGCGGTTATGTCGGCCTGGCCTTCACGCACCTGGAAAGCACGTATGGCCTGCCGGGCCACAGTCACGAATACGAAGGCTGCCATCCGCACGGCGCGCACCTGCATTGCGGCGGCCACGACCATGACCATGGCGACGAAGGCGAGGAAGGCCATGATCACGATCAAGAACATGGCGGCGTGCCTTACGTCAAGCTGCGCAGCAACCGCCTGGACCTGCGCGCCGAATACCAGGACCCGTTCGCGGGGTTCGAGAAGATCCGCGTGCGCGGCGGCCTGACCGACTACCAGCATGACGAGATCGAGGGCGGCCAGGTTGGCACCCGCTTCAAGAACAAGGGCTACGACCTGCGCGTGGAACTGCAGCACAAGCCGCTGGCCGGCTGGCGCGGGGTGATCGGTCTGCAGAACTCCTACAGCGACTTCCGTGCCGACGGCGAGGAAGCCTTCCTGCCGCGCAGCCGCACGCGCTCGAACGGATTGTTCGTGCTGGAGGAGTACCAGTTGAACGACTGGCGCTTCGAGCTGGGCGCGCGCCAGGACTGGCAACGTATCGCGCCATCGGGGGGCGCGTCGCGCACCAGCCTGTCGGGCACCTCGCTGTCGGCGGCCGCCATCTGGGACTTCGCGCCGCAGTACTCCGTGGCCCTGTCGCTGTCGCGCTCGCAGCGCCTGCCGACCGCGCAGGAACTGTATGCCGATGGCGTGCACCTGGCCACCAATACCTACGAGCTGGGCAACTCGGGCCTGGGCCGCGAGACCTCGCACAACATCGACCTGACCCTGCGCAAGCATGCTGGCGACACCACCTTCTCGGCCAGCGTGTTCCATAACCGTGTCAAGAACTACATCTACGCCGACACGCTGGACCGCCACGAGGATTTCCGCCTGATCGAGTACACCCAGCGCGACGCCGAGTTCACCGGCGTCGAAGGCGAGCTGCGGCACCAGTTCACGCCGGTGTTCTCGGCGGCGGTGTTCGGCGACTATGTGCGCGGCAAGCTGACCGGCGGCGACGGCAACCTGCCGCGCATTCCGGCGGCGCGCGCCGGGCTGCGCGGCAACGTCAAGTGGCAGCAATGGTCGGGCGGCGTGGAGTATGCGCGGGTGTTCTCGCAGAAGGACATTGCCGCGTATGAGAGCAGCACGCCAGGCTACAACCTGGTCAATGCGGTGGTGGCGTATCGCGGCCGCTACGGCGCGACGGACTACGAGGTCTACCTGCGCGGCACCAACCTGCTGAACCGGCTGGCCTACAACCATGCCTCGTTCATTTCGTCGGTGGCGCCGCTGCCCGGGCGCAGTGTGATGCTGGGCATGCGCCTGACCTACTAAGGAGCGCTGGCGCGGCGGGATTTCGCGGGCGGATGGATGTGCTAAGTTCCAGCCATGCCGCCCGCCCCGGAATCTGCCATGCTGAAATTCGCCGCCAACCTGTCGATGATGTACCCAGAACATGCGTTCCTGGACCGCTACGCGGCCGCCGCGGCCGACGGTTTCGCGGCGGTCGAATGCATGTTTCCCTACGAGGCGCCGGCCGCGTTCGTGCGCGAGCGCATGGATGCCGCCGGCGTCGCGCAAGTCCTGTTCAACGCGCCGCCGGGCGTTACCGCGCGCGGCGAGCGCGGATTGGCCGCGCTGCCTGGCCGCCAGGATGAATTCCGGGACGGCATCGAGCAGGCGCTGGGCTACGCCACGGCGCTGGCCTGCGCCCAGGTTCACGTGATGGCCGGCGTGGCGCCCGCCGGCCTCGAGCGCGCCGCCATGCTGGACTGCTACCGCGAGAATCTCGACTGGGCCGCGCGCCAGGCGCGTTCGGCCGGCGTGACGCTGCTGATCGAACCCATCAACACGCGCGACATTCCCGGCTACTTCCTCAATCGCCAGGAGGAGGCACACGAGGTGGTGCAGGCGGTCAACGCGCCCAACCTGAAGGTGCAGATGGACCTGTACCACTGCCAGATCGTCGAGGGCGACGTCACCGCCCGCTTGCGCCAATACCTGCCTACCGGACGGGTCGGGCACCTGCAGATCGCCGGGGTGCCGTTGCGCCAGGAACCCGATCGCGGCGAACTGGACTACGGCTGGATCTTCTCGGTGCTGCGCGAACTGCGCTACGCGGGCTGGATCGGTTGCGAATACCGTCCCGCCGCCGGCACCTCGGCCGGCCTGCGCTGGCTGGCCGCGGCGCGAGCCTGAGCGCGTGGGGCCCGGGGGCCTGCCCATTCATGAGCGGCGCCACGGCTATCGCGCCGCGCCGAAAATATAGTTAATATGTTAATTAAATCGAGAACACCAGGAGACAACTCCATGTCCAGAAGAGGCTTCATGCGCCGCGCGCTGGGAACCGTGGCCGTGGCGGCATTCGCCGCGCAGGCCGCGCCCGCGCTGGCCGGCGAATTCCCCGACCATCCGATCCGCTGGCTGGTGCCGTTCAGCGCCGGCGGCGGCAGCGATCTGGCCACCCGCATCGTCGCCAGGCATGTCAGCCAGACACTGGGCCAGCCGGTGGTGGTGGAGAACCGTCCCGGCGCCGCCACGATCGTTGCGGCCCAGGAAACCGCGCGCGCCGCGCCCGACGGCTACACGGTAATGACCGCGGGCATGAGCACGCTGGCCCTGAATCCTTGGCTGTACAAGCAACTGCCCTATGACCCATGGAAGGACCTGACGCCGGTCTCCACTCTGGTGGCGCTACCCATCGTGCTGGTGGCCTCGCCGGCCTCCGACCTGACGAACATGCCCGAAGTGATGGACTATCTGTCGCGCAACAAGACGGCCAGCTATGCGTCGCTGGGCGTGGGCAGCCCGCACCATCTGGCGATGGAGTTGTTCCTGTCGATGTTTGGCGGCAAGGCCACCGCGATTCCCTACAAGGGTACGCCGCCGGCCTTGCAGGACGTGGCCGCGGGTGTGGTGCCACTGATGATGGCGGACTTGGCGGCGGCGCGGCCGTTGATAGAGGCAGGCAAGTTGCGCGCCATCGCGGTGCCGGCGTATGAGCGTTCGGAGCAGTTGCCCGAGGTGCCCACCTTCGGCGAGAGCGGCGGGCCGCCGCTGGAGGCCGCCGCCTGGCAAGGAGTGGTGGCCCCGGGGCGCACGCCTCGCGAGGTGGTGGACAAGCTCAGCGGCGCGATCCAGGCGGCGTTGAAGTCACCCGAGGTGGTCAAGCAGCTCAAGTTGCAGGGCATGGAGCCCATGGGCAGCTCCTCGAGTGAATTCTATGACTTTGCGCGCCGTCAGTATGACAGTTGGGGCGCGGTGATCCGCCAGAAGAACATTTCGGTGGATTGACGCTGCGTGGCGGCGCGCCCGCCGTGCCCTGCGGCCTACCCGGCCGCGGCGGCGCGGTTCTGGCGGCGCGCGGTGGCGGCGCAACCGGCCGAGGCGATGATGATGCCGCAGATCGCCAGCCATTGCGTACCGGACAGGTGTTCGTTCAGTACGATGACGCCGGCCAGCGCGCCCATGGCGGGTTCCATGCTGAGCAACACGCCGAAGGTCTTTTGCGGCAGGCGCCGCAACGCCACCATTTCCAGCGAATAGGGCAGGGCGCTGGACAGGATGCCGACCGCGACGCCGGCCAGGATCAGCTTCGGGTCCAGCAGTGCCATGCCGGCGTGGGCGGCGCCCACTGGCAGCGCCACCATGGTGGCCGCCAGCAATCCCAGCGAGGTGGCCTGGCCGCCGTGCACGTTGCCGGCTTTCTTGCCGAAGATGATGTACAGCGCCCAGCACACCGCCGCGCCCAGCGCGTAGCCGATGCCGGCGGGATCGAGGTCGTGCATCGACTGGCCTGTCGGGATCAGCAGCACCAGTCCGGCCAGTGCGCAGGCGATCCAGACGAAGTCGATGGCGCGCCGCGAGAGCGCCACCGCCAGCGTCAGCGGCCCGGTGAATTCGATGGCGATGGCCACGCCCAGCGGCAGGGTCCGCAGCGCCATGTAGAACAGCAGGTTCATGCAGGCCAGCGTCACGCCATACAGGGCGATCTTGGCGGCGTTGCGCCGCGTCAGTGGAAAGCGCCACGGGCGCCAGAACGCGATCAGGATGATGGCGCCGATGACGATGCGGTAGGCCGTCGTGCCTTGCGCGCCCACCTCCGGAAACAAGGACTTGGCGAACGACGTGCCGATGCACAGCGAGGCCATGGCGCCGATCAGCGACAGCGTTGGCATCAGGGTGGAGGCGTAGGTATCGCGTCCGGAGGGGAGGGCGGCGGTGGTCATGGTGCTGCGGCTACGGGAAAACCAGAAGGGGACGGGAGGCTTCCCAGTGTAAGCAAGGCGCTTGATTATTTCCTGCGCCCGGCGGTCCGCAAATGAAGTTTCCCGTCGAATTCGGGGCGGGGTGGGGCGCGGCCACGTTTAGAATCCCCGAACCGGCCCATCCGGCCGGGACCGCCGCAGTCCGAGACCCCCCATGGAACTAGACGATTTCGACCTTCAGATCCTGCAGAGCCTGCAGGAAGACAACCAGCGCACCAGCCAGGAGGTGGCCGAGCGCGTCAACCTGTCGCCGGTGTCGTGCCTGCGCCGCATGAAGCGCCTGCGTGAGTCCGGCGCGGTCCTGGACGACGTCGCGGTGGTGGACCCGGCGGCGGTGGGGCGCGACATCATGATGGTGGTGCTGGTGTCGCTCGAGAGTGAGCGCGCCGACAAGCTCGATACCTTCAAGCGCGCCATGCGCAACGCGCCGGAGATCATGCAGTGCCTGGCGGTCACGGGCGAAGTGGATTTCGTCGTCACCATGACCGTGCGCGACATGGCGGAGTACGATGCCTTCGCGCAGCGCCACTTCTGGGGTGATCCCAACGTGAAGCGCTTTTCGACGCTGGTGGTGATGAATCGCGTGAAATACGGGCTGGCCGTGCCGACGGCGCGGCCGGACGAGGAATAACAAGGAGTTCCCATGGCCCTGCATAGCTGGCTCATCTACCTGTTGGCCGTGATTGGCCTGTCGATCACGCCCGGTCCCAACACCTTGCTGGCGCTGACCCACGGCGCGCTGCATGGCCACCGCAAGGCGCTGTGCACCATCGCGGGCGGGGCGGTCGGCTTCATCGCGTTGATCGCGCTGTCGATGCTGGGCATCAGCGCGCTGCTCAAGGCCTGGGGCCCGGCGCTGACCGTGTTGAAGTGGGCCGGCGGCGCCTACCTGATCTGGCTCGGCATCCAGCTATGGCGCTCGCCCGGCGTGCAACTGCGCCCGGCGCCCGACATGCCGCGGCTGCGCGGCACGCGCATGTTCAGCCAGGGGTTCTTGTCGGCGATCGCCAACCCCAAGGCCTTGCTGTTCTACGGCGCGTTCCTGCCGCAATTCATCGATCCGGCGCGCAGCCTGTTCACGCAATTCCTGATCATGGCCGCGACCTTCGTCGCCATCGAGTTCCTGGTGGAGTACGTGCTGGCGCGCCTGGCGCACCGCGTGCGGCCTTGGCTGGAGCGCGCGGGGCGGCGCTTCAACAAGGTGTGCGGGGGATTGTTCGCGGCGATGGGGGTGGCGTTGCCGGGGTCGTGAGCGCGCGCAGCGCCAGGGGCGCTGGCGGTCGAGGCGACGCGCGCCACTATCCGCCGCCACAATGCAAAAGCCCGGCTCCAAGGAGCCGGGCTTTTTAATTCTGGTGGCCTGGGGCGGAATCGAACCACCGACACGCGGATTTTCAATCCGCTGCTCTACCAACTGAGCTACCAGGCCAACGAAGTCCGCAACTATACACAATTTTTTAGACTTGTGCCAGTCGCGCCGAAAAAGTCTGAAGAATTTTCGGGCCGCCTTCCAACGGGGCAAGGGGCAGGGGGCGAATACTACAGCAAATGGAGATTGCATGGGGTGCGACGCAAGGTCGCGCCCAGGGCCGCGGATGGCGTGGGGATAACCCGCGGGAGTATAATCATGGCCGGTCCGCTGTTACATGCACGCTGCACCGCATGGGCTTTGCGGGGACCACAGCTCTAATACTTACGGCCTTGTCCTTTACATGTCGGTAGCTGTCCTAGCCTTCGGTCTGAATCACACGTCCGCGCCGGTGTCGGTCCGCGAACGCGTGTCCATGCCCGTCGATCTGGTCAAGCCGGCGCTGGAAGGCCTGCGTTCCGCGTTCGGCGGGTCGGTGCGCGAAGCCGCCATCCTGTCGACCTGCAACCGCACCGAAATCTATTGCGCCGCCGACGGCCACGTGGCCGACCAGTTGCCCGCGTGGCTGGCCGAGCACAACCGCCTGGATGCCGGCACGCTGCGCCCGCACCTGTATCGCCACCAGCATGACGATGCCGTGCGCCACGCCTTCCGCGTGGCCAGCGGGCTCGATTCCATGGTGCTGGGCGAAACCCAGATCGTCGGCCAGATGAAGGACGCCGTGCGCGCGGCTGGCGAAGCCGGTTCGCTCGGCACGCTGCTGCACCAGATGTTCCAGCGCACCTTCTCGGTGGCCAAGGAAGTCCGCTCGCAGACCGCCATCGGCGCGCAGTCGGTGTCCATGGCCGCCGCCGCGGTGCGCCTGGCCGAACGCGTGTTCGGCAACCTGGACCAGGCCCGCACGCTGTTCATCGGCGCCGGCGAAATGATCGAACTGTGCGCCACCCACTTCGCCGCGCAGCGTCCGCGTAGCATGGTGGTGGCCAATCGCACGGCCGAACGCGCCGAGCTGCTGGCCAATCGGTTCTCGGCCAGCACCATGAAGCTGTCGGACCTGACCGACCGCCTGTCCGAATTCGACGTGGTCGTCTCCTGTACGGCCAGTTCCCTGCCAATCCTCGGGTTGGGGATGGTGGAACGCGCCACGCGCCTGCGCCGCCACCGTCCCATGGTGATGATCGACCTGGCGGTGCCGCGCGACATCGAACCCGAGGTCGGCCGCCTGGACGACGTCTACCTGTATTCCGTCGATGACCTGGGCCGCCTGGTCCAGACCGGCACGGACGCCCGCCGCGCCGCCGTGGTGCAGGCCGAGGCCATCATCGAAACCCGCGTCCAGGGCTTCATGCACTGGATGCAATCGCGCGAAGTGGTGCCCGTCATCCGCGACCTGCACCAGGCGGCCGAAGACGTCCGGGCCGCCGAACTCGAACGCGCCCGCCGCCTGTTGGCGCGCGGCGAATCGCCGGAGGCCGTGCTCGAGCAGTTGGCGCACGGCCTGACCCAGAAATACCTGCATGGCCCGCTGGCGGCGTTGAACCGCAGCGAGGGCGACGACCGCAAGCAGTTGCTTGCCTGGATGCCGCGCCTGTTCCCCGGCCGCGACTCGCGCCGTTAGCGGCGCTGCTCCGCCCCGCCTTGCGGCGGGCGCTCGTCCTGGGCGCCCGCCATTCCTGTTTTCCCTTGCTGAATCCCCATCATGAAATCTTCCATGCGCAGCCGGCTGGAGCATCTGTGTCACCGCCTGATCGAGGTGGACGCGCTGCTGGCCGAACCGGAAACCGCGTCCGACATGGACCGCTTCCGCAAGCTTTCCCGCGAGCGCGCCGAACTGGAACCGGTGGTCGAGGCGTTCACCGCCTTCGTGCGCGGCGAGGAAGACCTGGCGACCGCGCAGGAGATGCTGGCCGATCCCGAACTGAAGGCGATGGCCGAGGATGAGATCAAGACCGGCCGGGCCAAGCTGGAATCGCTGGAAGCGGCGTTGCAGGTCTTGTTGCTGCCGCGCGACCCCAACGACGGCCGCAGCGTGTTCCTGGAAATCCGCGCCGGGACCGGCGGCGATGAAAGCGCGCTGTTCTCCGGCGATCTGCTGCGCATGTACACGCGCTACGCCGAACAGCGCGGCTGGCGCGTCGAGCTGATGTCGGAAAGCCCCTCGGAACTGGGCGGCTACAAGGAGGTGATCGCGCGCATCGAGGGCGACGGCGCCTATGGCCGCCTGAAATTCGAATCCGGCGCGCACCGCGTGCAGCGCGTGCCCGCCACCGAGGCGCAGGGCCGTATCCACACCTCGGCCTGCACCGTTGCCATCATGGCCGAAGCCGACGAGATGTCGGAGATAGTCATCAACCCGAGCGACCTGCGCATCGACACCTTCCGCGCCAGCGGCGCCGGCGGCCAGCACATCAACAAGACCGATTCGGCCGTGCGCATCACGCACTTGCCGACCGGGCTGGTGGTGGAATGCCAGGACGACCGCTCGCAGCACCGCAACAAGGACAAGGCCATGCAGGTGCTGGCCGCGCGCCTGAAGGACAAGGAAACGCGCGAGCGCCAGAGCAAGGAAGCGGCCGAACGCAAGAGCCTGATCGGCTCGGGCGACCGTTCCGAGCGTATTCGCACCTACAACTTCCCGCAGGGCCGCGTCACTGACCACCGCATCAACCTGACGTTGTACAAGCTGCAGCAGATCATGGAGGGCGATCTGGAGGAACTGACCGGCGCCCTGATCGCCGAGCACCAGGCCGAGCAGTTGGCGGCGCTGGGCGACGACATCTGATTGGCGCCTGCGCATGACCGCCCAGATCAGGAGCCTGTTGCTGGACACGCGCCTGCCCCGGCTCGAGGTGCGCATGCTGCTCGAGCACGTGCTGGCCAAGCCGCGCGCGTGGCTGCTGGCGCACGACACCGATCCGCTGGCGCCGGAAGTGGCCGCGGCCTACGAAGCGCTGGCGCAGCGCCGCCTGGCCGGCGAGCCGATGGCCTATCTGCTCGGGCAGCGAGAATTCATGGGGCACCTGTTCCGCGTGACGCCCGATGTGCTGATTCCTCGTCCGGACACCGAGGTGCTGGTGGAAACCGCGCTGGAGTCCGTGGCCGGACAGTCCGCGCCCGCGGTGCTGGACCTGGGCACGGGCAGCGGCGCCATCGCCATCTCGATCGCCCTGGCACGGCGCGATGCCCGCGTGATGGCCAGCGATGTCAGCGCCGCGGCGCTGGCGGTGGCCGCGGGCAATGCCTGGGAGCTGACGGCCTCGGTGCGTTTCGTCGAGGGTAGCTGGTACGGCGCGCTGCCGGCAGGCGAGGGCTTCGACCTGATCGTGTCCAACCCGCCCTATGTCGCCAGCGACGATCCGCACCTGGGGCAGGGCGACGTGCGCTTCGAGCCGCGCGGCGCGCTGACCGACGGCGCCGACGGCCTGGAAGACCTGCGCCGCATCGTGGCCGGCGCCCATCGCCACCTGAAGGCGGGGGGCGCGTTGTGGATGGAACACGGGTGGGACCAGGCCGAGGCGGTGCGCGGCCTGCTGGTTGCCGCGGGCTTCACGGACGTGCACAGCCGGCGCGACCTGGCCGGTATCGAACGCATTTCCGGGGGCCGTTGGCCCGGGCGCGGCTGACGCCGGGCCGGCGATTTGTAACCTGCCGCCGCGCGGCGACCGGCCGATTCCCGGGGGCCGCCCCGGGGAATCCGGGACGAAATCCCGCCTGTACCTATAATTGGCGTATTCCGTTATGCCTCCTGTCCAAGAGACCACCATGAGCGACGTTCAAGAATTCATCCGCGAAACCGTGACCCAGCACCCCGTCGTGCTGTTCATGAAGGGCACCGCCCAATTCCCGCAGTGCGGCTTTTCCGGCAAGGCCATCCAGATCCTCAAGGGCTGTGGCGTCAAGAAGCTGGTCACCGTGAATGTGCTGGAGGACGACGAAGTCCGCCAGGGCATCAAGGAATTCTCGAACTGGCCGACGATTCCGCAACTGTATGTGGCCGGTGAGTTCATCGGCGGTTCGGACATCATGAATGAGATGAACGAGTCGGGCGAGCTCAAGACCCTGCTGGAGCAATCCGGCGCCACGGCCTGATTCCATGCGGCGACTGGTCGTCGGCATCACGGGCGCCACCGGCTCCCTGTACGCGGTGCGCATGCTGCAGGCGTTGCGCGGCGTGGACGACGTCGAGACGCACCTGGTGGTGTCGGCCTCGGGCGTGCTCAACATCAAGCACGAACTCGATGTCAGCCGCCATGATGTCTACGCGCTGGCCGACCACGTGCACAGCGTGCGCGATGTGGGCGCCACGCTGGCCAGCGGCGCGTTCCAGACGGCCGGCATGGTCATCGTGCCGTGCTCGATGCGCACGCTGGCGGCCGTGGCTCATGGCCTGTCCGACAACCTCATCACACGCGCGGCCGACGTTACGCTCAAGGAGCGCCGCCGCCTGGTGATGATGGTGCGCGAAACGCCGTTCAACCTGGCGCACCTGCGCAACATGACCGCCGTCACCGAGATGGGCGGCATCGTGTTTCCGCCGCTGCCGGCGTTCTATCACCGGCCGGCCAGCATCGAAGAGATGGTGGACCACACCGTGGCCCGGGTGCTGGAGCTGTTCGACATCCATGTGCCCGGTCCCCACTGGGAAGGCATGAAATAAGCGCCGTCGCGGCCCACGGGCGGTGAAGGTCAAACGCCCCGGGGATTTCCTGGGGCGTTTTCGTTTTTGTCTTGCGCGTGGTTGCCGTGGTTCAGCGCGCCGCGATCACGCCACCAGCCCCAGGCCGTTCAGGGCCGCCAGGTTCTCCGGCCAGCGGCGGGCGCGGGCGTTCTGCAGTTCGATGCGGGCCCAGGCCATCCAGCCGGCCCACTCGATGCGCTTGTCCCAGGCGGTGCCCCAGGCCTGCAAGGCGGCCAGGCCGGCGGCCGCGTGGCCTTCAGCGGCCTCGAAGTCGCCGGCGGTCAGCGCCAGTTGCGCCAGCAGCAGGCGCGGCTCGGCGACCCACGGGTTGTGCGCCACCGCGGCTTCCAGCATGTGGCGGGCGGTGTCCATTTCGGTCTGCGGATGCATGCGGGTGACGACCTGCCAGTACAGCGCGCTGGCGGCGGCCTCGTCGCGCGGGCTGAGCGTGGCGCGGCAATGGTCGAAGGCGGGCGGCAGCGGGATGCCGGTATCGGCCGGTAGCGCCGACAGCGGCGCCAGCAGGTGCGACAGCATCGACAGGATGTTCGACGGCGGTTTCAGCGGGCCGGGCCACAGCGAGGCGGCCCAGTGTGATTTGAGGTCGCGGCGCTGCTGCTGCGGATAGCCGGCGAAGATCTCGTCCTGCCAACTGTGCCATTGTTCGCCGATGTCGGCGGCCGACACCACGATGAAGGCGGCGACCTGGCGCGGCGTGAAGGTGAAGACCTGGCCGTCGGCCCCTTCCAGCGTCAGGCCCTCGGGCCCCTGGCCCTGGCCTTGCAGGATGGCCTGCACGAAGCGGGTGCGCGGCATGGCGCAGAACAGGCTGATCCATTCCTCGGCCTCGGCGCCCAGCACCTCGCGCAGTGTGTTGCGTTCGCGCTCGCGGTCGAACAGGGTCAGGTCGACGTATTCGTTGCCATATACGCTGTGGAACAGGCCCAGCAGCCGCACTTCGCGCGGTTGGTTCCACAGCGTCAGGGTGCGGTAGACGCCCAGCAGGTGGTGCTTGAAGGTGCCGGCCTTGTGCCAGTCTTCGCCGGCGCTGCGGGCAAACAGCAGGTCGAGCAGGACGGGCAGGTCGGCATCGACGGCGGCATAGTGGTCGGCCAGCAGGGCGCGCGCGTGCGGATGCAGTTCGGTGGGGGTGGACATTGGCAATGACGGCAAGGGGTTGGGAATCCAGCCGCTATTGTGTCGTGCGCAAGCGTGCTTGTCATGGCGCGGCGCTTATGTGGAAATACGCATATCAATATGAAAATTCATCGCTTCCGGTTTTGAAGAGCGCTCACTAGAATCCGGGGCTTCCCTTCCCTTGTTCGATTGCCGAGATTCCCATGCGTCTACGCCACACCCTGGCCGCCCTTGCCACCCTGATCGGATTCGCCGCCGCCGCGCCGGCCATGGCGCAGGACGCCGAACTGAAAGTCGGCGTGACCGTCGGCCCGCACGCCCAGATCGGCGAAGTGGTGCAGCAGGTCGCGGCCAGGCAGGGCCTGAAGGTCAAGCTGGTCGAGTTCAGCGATTTCATCCAGCCCAACGCCGCGCTGGACGCCAAGGAACTGGACCTGAACATCTACCAGCACAAGCCCTTCCTGGAATCGCAGAACAAGGCGCGCGGCTACAAGCTGGTGCCGGTGGCCACGGCCGTGGTGCAGCAGATGGGCATCTATTCCAAGCGCGTGAAGTCGCTGGACGACCTGCAGCCGGGCGCCAAGGTGGCGATCCCCAACGACCCGACCAACGGCGCTCGCGCGCTGCTGGTGCTGCAGGCCGCCAAGCTCATCAAGCTCAAGGACGGCGTGACCGTGACGGCCTCGCTGTTCGACGTGGTCGACAACCCCAAGAAGCTCAAGTTCGTCGAGATCGAGGCCGCGCAACTGCCGCACTCGCTGGCTGACGTCGACGCCGCCGCGGTGAATTCGGCCTACGCCATCCCGGCCGGCCTGTCGCCCGCCAAGGACGCGCTGGTACTGGAAAGCAAGGATGCGCCGTTCGCCGCCGTGGTCATCGCCGCGCGCGAGGACAACAAGAACGATCCGCGCATCGCGCGCTTCATCAAGGCCTACCAGTCCGACGAGGTGAAGGCCTTCGTGGCGCTGAAGTTCCCTGGCGCGTACTCGACGTCCTGGTAAGCGATGGCGCGCCGCCGCTCCGTCGGCCGGCGGCCGGGTCGCGGTCGGCGGCCACGCGGCCTCGACGCGGGCGTGGCGCCCGCGTTTTGCCCCGCGGCCCGTCTTACGCGTATTTGCCTGTCAGTCCCCCATCAACCAGCAGCTCTGTGCCGGTGATGTAGGACGCTTCATCCGAGGCCAGGAACGCCACTGCGTTCGCCACTTCCCACGGCGTGCCCATGCGGCCCATCGGCACCTGCCGGTCGCGTGCCGCGCGCGCGGCTTCCAGATCGTCCTTGGCGAACATGCCCGCCACGTTCTTCGCGACGCGCGGCGTGTCGATCAGGCCCGGGATCACCGTGTTCACGCGGATGCCGTCTGCCGCATACTGCTGCGCCGCCATGCGCGCGAAGTGGATCACCGCGGCCTTGCTGACGCTGTAGGCCAGGTGGGGATAACCGGTGTAGCGGATGCCGGCGATCGACGAGACGGTGACGATGGCGCCGCCGCCTTGCGCACGCATCACGGGCGCCAGCAGGCGCGTGGCGATCAGCAGGCTGGTGACGTTGACGCGCTGGATGCGCTCCCAGTCCGCCAGATCGATGTCCTCCGGACCGCCGACCTTGCCGATGCCGGCGTTGGCCTGCAGCACGTCGATGCGGCCGTAGTGGGCCAGCGCCGCGTCCACCGCCGCGCGCATCGCATCGGCGTCGGCCACGTCGGCCTGCACGGGCAGCGCTGTGCCACCGGCCCGTTCGACTTCATCGGCCGCGTCCTCGGCCGCCGCCAGGTCGGCGTCCAGCGCGATGATGGCCGCGCCCTGGCGCGCCAGGGTCACGCAACTGGCCTTGCCGATGCTCCAGCCAGCCGCCGAGGAGCCGGCGCCAGCCACCAGCGCGATCTTGCCGGCCAGCCGCGCATCGGGCGCGGGCGGCGTCACGACGGATCTCCGTCGCGTTGGTGCGACTTGCCCTTGCCGACGTAGGGAATGGCGTGGTCGATGGTTTCCCAGATGAAGCGGCCGCTCGGGCTCTGCTGTTCCTCGGCCACGTGCGACACCAGGCCGGCGGCGCGCGAGATGACCGCAAAACCGCGCATCAGCGCCGTGGGCACGCCGATCTCGCTGAGCAGCGCGGCGACCGCGCCGGTGGCGTTGATGGTAATGTGCTTGCCGTAGGTCTCGTCGATCGCCGCTGCGAGCAGGCGCAGCGCTTTGAGCGAATCGCCGGGCAGGTCCGGCTCGGCTTCGGCCAGCCCCAGCAGCTTGATCGAACGCGGGTCGTCGGGCTTGTGCAGGTGGTGGCCGAAGCCCGGCAGCGGCTGGCGGCTGGCGCGGAATTCCTGCGCGATCGCCAGCGCTTCGGCGCGGCCGTCGGCGGCCTGGCGGATGCGGTCCAGCAGGCGCGAGCAGTTCTCCATGGTGCCGACGAACTGGCTGCCGACCGCCATCAGGCCGGAGGCGACCGCGCCCTGCAGGTTCTCGGGCGCGCTCATGTAGATCAGGCGGGTAGCGATGGCGCTGGGCGTGAGGCCGTGTTCCATCAGCGTCACCAGCACCGCGTCGACGATGCGCATGTCCACCGGCCGCGCTTCGCGGCCCAGGATCTGCATGATCATGACTTCAGTGAAGGTCTTCTTGCCGATCAGGTCTTCCACGAGGTCGACGTCGCGGTACGACATACCGGTGAGGTGATGGGCGCAGAGGCGGGTTTCGGGCGTGGTCATGGGGATTCCTTGAGGGCCGCGTCGCGCACGGCGTTCTTGAGCACCTTGCCGACGGGCGAGCGCGGCAGGCTGGCGTGCAGGTGGATCTGCTTGGGCGTGGCGACCGGGCCGAGCAGGCCGCGCACGTGGGCCTTGAGCGCTTCCGCGTCCGCGGCCATGCCGGGGTGCAGTTGCACGGCGGCATGGACGGCCTCGCCCCATTTTTCGTCGGGCAGGCCGAAGACCGAGCATTCGTAGACGGCCGGGTGGGCCGACAGCGCATTTTCGACGTCCACCGGGTACACATTGAAGCCGCCGGTGATGATGACGTCGCGCAGGCGGTCCTTCAGGAACAAGTAGCCGCGCGCATCGATCAGGCCGGTGTCGCCGGTGTGCAGCCAGCCGTCGACGATGGTTTCGGCAGTCTTCTCGGGCAGGCGCCAGTAGCCCGACATCACCAGGTCGCCGCGCACCACCACTTCGCCGATGGCGCCGCGCGGCAGCAGGGCGCCAGCCGGGTCCATGATGGCGACGTCCGAAAGCCAGGTGACGCGGCCGACCGAGGCGCGGTTCTCGGGAGATTCCAGATCGGTGGGGCGCAGCACCGTGACGATCTGCGGCGCCTCGGTCTGGCCGTAGGTGGTGCCCAGCACCGGGCCGAAGAAGGCGCGGGCGCGTTCAATTTTCTCGGGTGGCATGGGGGCGCCGCCGTAGATCAGGTTGCGCAGCTTGGGGAAATCGGCGCGCGATACGCCGGGCTGCGCCATGATCATGTAGATCAGGGTGGGCGGCATGAAGCTGAGCGTGCCGCCGCGCTCGCGGAAGGCCGCGGTGATGCTGGCCGGCGTGGCGCTGTCGAGCAGCACGTGCGCGCCGCCGCACGCCAGCACGGGCAGGAGGTAGGTGCCGGTGCCATGCGTGACCGGGGCGGCGACCACGTAGCGGTCCTCGGGCGTCAGGGCCCAACTGGTGATCTGGTTGATGATGGCGGCATTCCAAGCGTGATAGGGCTGCATCACGCCCTTGGGCAGGCCGGTGGTGCCGCCCGTGAACTTGATTGCCTGCGTGGCGTCGCGCGGCAGCGCGTGGCGCTGGGGTTCGCGTCCGGCGCCGCGCCGCAACAGCGCTTCGACATCCAGCCCGGCGGCCGGAGCGGACAGGCTGACGCGGTGCGGCGCGCCCGCCGCCACCAGGGCGTCGCCGGCGCCGTCCACCATGACGATGGACGGCTCGGTGGCATCCAGGATGCGCCCGATCTCGCGCGCCGTGCTGCGGGTGTTGAGCGGCACCCAGACCTTGCCGCTGGCCAGCACCGCCAGCAACGCCAGGATGTGGCGGCCGGTGTTGCCGGCACAGAGCGCGACACGGGTCTGCGGCGCCGGGTCCAGGTCCTGCAGCGCCGCGGCCAGCGCGCGCACGTCGGTGGCCAGTTGCGCATACGTCACCTGGCCCTCGGGCGCGTCCAGCGCCACCCGGTCCGGATACTGCTCGGCGGCGCGGAAAAAGAAATCGATCGGGTACACCCTGCGGCTCCTCAGTTGGCTTTGATATCGGCGCGCTTGACCACCGCGCCCCACTTATCGATTTCGCTGGCGATCATCTTGGAGAAGGTCGCCGGCGTATTGGGCGGCTTGGGCGCGTAGAAGCCCGCCTGTTTGTAGGACGCCTGCAAGGCGGGGCTGGCCAGGGCTTTGTTCATGGCCTGGTTCAGGCGGTCGATGACGGCTTGCGGCGTGCCCGCGGGCGCCATCAGGCCGAACCAGGATTCGACGTCGAAGCCGGGCAGCCCGGATTCGGCCAGCGTCGGGACGTCTGGCAGCACCGCCAGGCGTTGTGGCGAGGTCACGCCGATGGGGCGCAGTTTGCCGCCCTGCACGTGCGGCAGCGACGAGGGCAGGTTGTCGAACATCGAATCCACCTGGCCGCCCAGCAGGTCCGCCACCGCCGGGCCGCTGCCACGGTATGGCACGTGCAGGATATCGGTGCCGGTGCGCATCTTGAACAACTCGCACGACAAGTGGATGGACGAGCCGGTGCCTGACGAGGCGCAGGTCAGCTTGCCCGGATGGGCCTTGGCGTAGTCGATGTACTCCTGTACGGTCTTGACCGGCAGCTTGGGGTTGACCACCAGGATGTTCGGGATGGTCGCCAGCAGGCCGACAGGCTTGAAGTCCTTGACGAAGTCGTAGTTCAGCTTGCTGTAGAGCGTGCGGTTGATGGTGTTGGCGATCGAGCCGACGTACAAGGTATAGCCGTCGGGCGCGGCGCGCGAGACGATTTCGGCGCCGATGTTGCTGTTGGCGCCGGTCTTGTTCTCGACCACGAAGGTCTGCCCCAGTTCCTCGGCCAGTGACTTGGCCACCAGCCGCGCGACGATGTCGGTGGCGCCGCCCGCGGCATAACCGACCACCAGGGTCACGGGGCGCTCGGGGTAGGGCTTGGCGGCGTGGCCGGGGGTGCTGAAGGCCAGGGCGCTCGCCAGGGCCGCGACGCTCGCGGCCAGCCGCTTGCTGAATGTCTGCATGGTTGTCTCCGTCCTGTTTGTCTAATATTTGGACAGATCTTTGCCTGCCCGACCTCATATTGGGCTTTGATAGGCGCCTCATCAACGCAAGGTGTCCAGAAAATGAACAAACCGGAAAGCGACGACGGCGGGCCGCGGGTGTTGCGGCGCGGGTTGCGGGTGCTGGGCGTACTGCGCCAGGCGGGCGCGGCCGGCATGCATGTCACCGACATCGCGCGCGCCGCCGGCATGCAGCGTTCCACCGTGTACCGCTACCTGGATGTGCTGGCGCAGGAAGGCTATGCGCTGCGCGAACCGGACGCCCCGCATTGGCGCATGGCGGAACTGGGCGTGATGCTGGCCGGCGACCCGCACGCCGAGGCGGTGCGCGGCCTGCGGCCGGTGTTGCGGCATATCAGCGATGTCAGCGGCGATTCGGCATTCCTGATCTGCCGCGCCGGCGGCGATTCGCTATGTCTGCATCGCGAGGTGGGCAATTACCCGGTGCAGGTGTTGGCGGTAACGATCGGCCACCGCCAGCCGCTGGGCGTGGGCGCGGCCGGCCTGGCGCTGTTGGGCGCGCTGCCGCCGGCCGAGGCCGACGAGGTGATCGCGCAGAACGAGCAGGCCCTGCGCGCCTATGGCGGCATGACGGTGGCGCAGATGCGGCGGCTGGCCGGGAACACGCGCGATCGGGGCTGGGCGGTGGTGGGCAATGCCGCGGTGCCGGGGGTGTTGGGCGTTGGCGTGGCGTTGTGCGACGCCGGCGGCTATCCGCGGCTGGCCGTGAGCGTGTCGAGCCTGATCGACCGCATGCAGGCGCCGCGCCAGCGCGCCATCGCCGAGTTGATCCGTAGCCAGTTGGCGCAGGACGAGGTCAGGCGCCAGCGCTGGAGCCTGCCGGGCGCGCAGGACGAGGCGGATTGACGGCAACGACATCCGGTCTCTCTGGCGGCGAGGCCGGCGGGTGTGCCTCAGGCCTGGGCCGGCGCCGGCGCGCGGTAGGTCTTCTGGTAATGCACCGTGAAGGTCTTGAACGCCTCCAGGGCCTTGCGCGGGTCGTGGCCAGGCTTGACCAGGAAGCTGTCGAAGCCGACGCGCGCCTGGTAGTGGATGGTGTCGATCATCACGTCGCCGACGGCGCGCAGTTCGCCGGTCCATTGGTAGCGGGTGCGCAGCAACTGGGCCAGCGAATAGCCGCGGCCATCGGTATATACCGGGAAGTCCACCGCGATGAAGGCGATGCCGGCGGGGTCGAGCCTGCCGTCGGCTTCCAGCAGGTCGCGCAGGTCGGCGTCCGGTTCGAGCAGGACCGCGACCGGGTGGCGATGGCGCCGCAGCGTGGCGTGCGAGGCCTTCCAGGTGGCCAGCGGCACGATCCAGCCAGGTTCGTCGGTCGGCACCTGGCCTTCGGCCGCCACTTCGGGATCGGGCACGAAGGGGCGGGCGCTGTCGGCTTCGAGCCGGCCGTTGCGGATCAGGTGCGGGCCGGGCGCGTCGTGGGCGTAGGGCTCAGACATGGGCGGCCTCCTGGGCAGGCTTGGCAAAGGCGGGGTCGGAATACACGTCTTGCTTGAAGGGATCGATGCCGACGCGGTCCACCACGTCGATGAAGCGTTCTTCCTCGCTGTCGCGCAGGCCCAGGTAGGTGCGGATCAGGCGGTCGACCACGCCCGGCACCTGCTCGCGCGCGAACGAGGGGCCGATGATGCGGCCGATGGCGGCGCCGCCGCCCTTTGTGGATTCGATATCGGGCAGCGGCTTGGCGGCGCCGTTCTGGCGGCCGCCGATGGTGACCTGGTACCACTCTTCGCCGGCCTTATCGACACCCAGGATGCCGATGTGGCCGACGTGGTGGTGGCCGCAGGAGTTGATGCAGCCGGAGATATTCAAGTCCAGCTCGCCGATCTCGAACAGGTAGTCGAGGTTGTCGAACTGGCGCTGGATGGCCTCGGCCACGGGGATCGACACGGCGTTGGCGAGCGCGCAGAAATCCCCGCCCGGACAGGCGATGATGTTGGTCAGCAGGCCGACGTTGGGCGTGGCCAGGTTCAGCGCTTCGAGCTTGCCCCACAGTTCGTGCAGGCGGGCGCGGCGCACGTCGGCCAGGATCAGGTTCTGCTCGTGCGACACGCGCAGTTCGCCGAAGCCGTATTCATCGGCCAGCGCGGCCACCGCGTCCATCTGGTCGGCGGTGATGTCGCCCGGCGGCACGCCGGTGGCCTTGAGCGAGACCGTGACGGCGGCGTAGCCCGGCGTCTTGTGCGCATGCACGTTGGTGCGGAGCCAACGGGCGAAACGCTTGTCGGCGGCCGCCAGCGCCGCCGTGTTGTCGGTGTCATTGGCCGCGGCCGCATCGTATTGCGGCCAGATGAAGCGCGCGGCGATGGTGTCGACGAACTCCTGCGTGATGGTGTCGGGGCCGCCCTTGATGAGCTGCCACTGTTCGTCCACCTGCTGCGCATAGACTTCCGGCGTCAGGTCCTTCACCAGGATCTTGATGCGCGCCTTGTACTTGTTGTCGCGGCGGCCATGCAGGTTGTAGACGCGCAGCGCGGCCTGCAGATAGGTCAGCAGGTCCTGCCATTCGACGAAGGGGTTGATCAGCTTGCCGACGATGGGCGTGCGGCCCATGCCGCCGCCGACCCAGACGCGGAAACCCAGCTTGCCGTCGCGCTCGACCGCCTGCAGGCCGATGTCGTGCACGCCGACCGCCGCGCGGTCCTGCACCGCGCCGCTGACGGCGATCTTGAACTTGCGCGGCAGGAACGCGAATTCGGGGTGCAGCGTGGACCACTGGCGGATGATCTCGCACCACACCAGCGGGTCGATCAGCTCGTCCGGCGCGACGCCGGCGAAGTGGTCGGTGGTGGTGTTGCGGATACAGTTGCCGCTGGTCTGGATGGCGTGCATCTGCACCGTGGCCAGTTCGGCCAGGATGTCCGGCACGTCTTCCAGCCTGGGCCAGTTGAATTGGATGTTCTGGCGCGTGCTGAAGTGGCCATAGCCGCGGTCCCACTTGCGCGCGATGTGCGCCAGGGTGCGCAACTGGCGCGAAGCCAGGATGCCGTAGGGGATGGCCACCCGCAGCATCGGCGCGTGGCGCTGGATGTACAGGCCGTTCTGCAGGCGCAGGACGCGGAATTCATCTTCGGTGAGCTGGCCGTCGAGGAAGCGGCGCGTCTGGTCGGCGAACTGCGCCACACGCTGCTCGACGAGCTGCTGGTCGACGGGGTCATACACGTACATGTCTACTGCCCTTGAGGTCTTCTCGGTCGGGTCCCCGCAAGCGTGGCCCGCCGGGGGCGGGGTTTGGGGGATTCATAACCGTAACAGGCAGCCGCTTCGACCGTCTAAGTCATTCTGGTAATAACGGTATGCCCCCGCGCCGGGGGCGGATATTCGCAAAGGCCGGGCCGTTTCGCTGCCCCCTGGACAGGAGGGGCCCAGCCACGCGCGCCGGGCGCGCGGCCCGGCTATTTCGCGCAGATGCGTCCTCGCGCCGTTGCTACAGCGCGGCACTCACCGCCCAGCGCGCCACCAGCACCAGGATCGCGACCAGGCAGGCCGCCATCAACAGGCCGGTGAGGATCAGCGGGGCGGGCTTGTTGTGGGCGATGTCGGCGTCGTAGCCGCGGCCGCGGCGCACGCCGAAAAAGCCCCACAGGACGGATTTGACCGTGCGCAGGAAGCTGAGCATGGGGGGGCTCCAGACAGGGGATGGACCGACTGTAGCCGCCCCCGCGCGAACGGGGCAGATGCAGATTCGCGCCAGGAGACCGTATCAGATGGCGTCGGCGGGCGTGCCGATGCCGCGCACGATGTGGTCCAGCAATTCGCGCGCCGCCGGCGAGATGTGGCGGCCGGCGCGGCTGAGCACGTGCAGGCTGCCCTGGTTGAGGATGGGGTTGGCCAGCGGCAGGCTGGCCAGGCGCTGCGCCGCCATGTCTGCGGTGACGGCGATGGGCGGGGTCAGGGCGTAGCCGATACCGGCGGCGGCGAACTGCCACAGGGCCTTGAACGATGAGGTGGTCAGCACGTTGCGCAGCCGCACCTGTTCGCTGATCTCGGCGGCCTGGATGTGCTGGCGCACGCCGAAGCCTTCCTGCATCGAGGCGCCTGGGTAGTCGACCAGGTCGGTCAACAGCAGCGGGCGCTGCAGGCGCGTCAGCGGATGGTCCTGGCGCACGATGGCGCGGATCGGTTCGGGGCGCGAGTAGTGCGTGCGCAGCCGGGCGTCGTTGGGCGGCTGGAACACCAGCCCGATATAGGCCAGGTCGTCGACGATGCGCTGCACGATTTCCGAGGTGCGGGCCACGTCGATGTCCAGCGTCACCTCGGGATGGCTGCGCCAGTAGCCGGGCAGCACGCGGTCGAACATCAGTTCGACGAAGCCTTCGCCCAGCACCAGGTCGATGTGGCCGCGTTCGGCCTTGCGCAGGCTGTCGATCTCCGAGAAGAAACTTTCCTGGATGTTCTGCTGGCGCTTCACGTAGCGCGCCAGGATGTGGCCGGCGTCGGTCGGCACCACGCCGCGGCCGCGGCGTTCGAACAGGGCCATGCCGCAGTCGCGCTCCAGCGCGGCGATGGCGCGGCTGACGGCCGACGGGTCCATGTTCAGCACTTCGGCGGCGCCGCGCACCGAACCCCGGCTCATGACCTGCATGAAGTAATGGGTGCGGCGGGCGTCGAGTTTTTCGTCCATGGCGGTACTCCGTGGCGCAAAGGCATCGGTTCGGTCTGCAATATATTGAGGGTTTACCCTTATATATTGCTGGTTCTTGCAAAAAATTCCCTGCCAAGGGGCATCCGTTGCATTTTACGCAACACATTAGCCCTGGCGCTGTCATGGTTGGCGCGCCGGCCCCCGGGCGAAAATCGCCGCAGCCGCCCGCTCGCGCCGCGAGCCGTCCCCCGCGCAGGCCGTTTCGCCGGGGGAAAATCCGCCACGGACATGGCGATCGGGCCGCGCCTATACCTACTCACGTACTCAGGGGAATCCGATGTCTCATGCCAGCGCCAGCCTGGCCATGCCCGCCATGTCGCTATCGAGCCGCATCCGCATGCTTGTCGCCATCTTGCTGGTGGTGCTCGTGTCCGAAGCGATCGGCAGCGTCACCTTCGCGGTGGGCCCGGGCAAGATCGTTCTGCAGCCCATGCTCTGGGCCATCTTCATCGGCGCGGTCGTGGCCGCCTTCGGTCAGCGCCTGCCGGCCAACGCGGGTATCGACACCGCCATGCAGACCCGCATCAGCGGCTATCTGCAATACGCGCTGCTGCCGTTCCTGGCCAAGCTGGGCCTGATGGTCGGCGGTTCGCTGCCGCAGGTGCGCGAGGCCGGCTGGGCCCTGGTGTTCCAGGAATTCGGCCACTTCTTCGGCACCATGGCCATTGGCCTGCCGCTGGCGCTGCTGCTGGGCATCAAGCGCGAAGCCATCGGCGCGACGTTCTCGGTGGGCCGCGAGCCCAGCCTGGCGATCATCGGCGAGCGCTACGGCATGAATTCGCCCGAAGGGCGCGGCGTGATGGCCGAGTACATCACCGGCACCGTGATCGGCGCGCTGTTCGTGGCGCTGATGGCCGGCTTCATCACCAGCCTGAACATCTTCGATCCGCGTTCGCTCGCCATGGGCGCCGGGGTGGGCTCGGGCAGCATGATGGCCGCGGGCGTGGGCGCCATCGCCTCGCAGCAGACGCCGGAAGTGGCGCACCAGGTGGCCGCGCTGGCCGCCGCCGCCAACCTGCTGACCACGGTGGTGGGCGTGTACTTCACGCTGTTCATCTCGCTGCCGACGACCGTATTCCTGTACGGCAAGCTGGAGCCGGTGCTGGGCCGCTTCTCGCGCGGCAAGGCAGAAGCCGCCGACACCGCCACCGCGACCGACGCGCCCTCGCACGCCGTGAAGATGGGCTTCGGCGACCGCCTGACCGCCTACGCCGTGTGCGGCCTGTTCGCGCTGGTCGGCAACCAGTTCGGCTACAAGGTGCCGATCCTGGATGCGCTGCCCGGCATGCTGATCATCATCCTGCTGGTGGTGATTGCCGACCTGCTGCTGCGCGTGGTGCCCAAGCTGCCGGCCGTGGCCGTGCTGTCGCTGATCGCGATGACCGTGGGCTGCCCGGGCGTGCTGCCGTACTCGGACCAGATCATCGCGGCGGTCAACAAGGTCAACTTCCTGCCGTTCACGACGGTGATCCTGGCCATGGCCGGCCTGTCGATCCTGAAGGACCTGCCGGCCTTCCGCAAGCTGGGCTGGAAGATCGTGGTGGTGTCGCTGGCGGCCAACGCCGGCACCTTCCTGGGCGCGACGATGATCGCCGAGTTCTTCCACTGATCGGACCTCGCCGTCCGGCAAGTGACAAGCCGCCCGTGTGGGCGGCTTTTTTCTTGCGTGGATCGGCGCAGCGGCGCACGTGAGCGTTGTGTGAGGCGTCTCTACACGAGCCCTTCATGTCTCGCGCCAGTGCGCCCCTGCGCGGTTCAATCAAGTGCGCGCGTTGGGCCGGTAGCGGGCGTTGTCGGTGGCGTTCTCGGTCGGGCCGATGTTCTCGACCTTGGGAATGCCCAGGCCGGCGGCCTTCATGGCCACGGCGGTCTGCAATTCCTGCACCTGCGGATTGCCCATGGCCACGCGGTAGGGTTGCAGCGGCGTCAGGCCCTCGATGGTGCCGAGGTCGTTGGCGTTGCCGGCGCGCAGCGCGAGCGGATCGGGACGCGCCGAGAATTCGTCGACCGCGCGGCGCATGCGCGCATCGGCGTACAGGTCGCGCAACTGGTCGATGTTGACGGCGGGGGGCGCGGCGGCCGCGACGATGGCCCGGGGCGGCGTGCTGGTGACGGACCGACTGGCATCGGCGCCATCGGCCTGCGACGCGAGGGCAGTGCTGGCGACGCGTTGGGCCTGCCAGGCAGCCCGCGCCTGCGCGCTGCGCTGCGCCTGGCGCGTGGCGGCGTTGCGGGCGGCCCATTCGGCCTCCCAGACGGGGCGGGTATCGTCCAGCAGCGGAATGCGCGCGGCATGCGGCGCTTCCATGCGGCTGATGGGGGAGACGGCGGTCACGTTCATGCGTGGGCTCCCGGTGCGATGAGGGGTACGGGTTGGTCTGGCCGGTATCTCGAAAGTTCAATATAGACGGCGCCAGCGCCGCGGGCATTTCCATCTGTAAGCAAAAAAAGCCCCTGGCAAAAAGCCAGGGGCTTGCGACGGGCCCAAGGGGACGCGCCGTACCAGACCGGGACCCGGCCTGGAGCCCGGCGGGATCTCCAGGTTGGGCGCCGGCCCAAACCGGGCCGCTTCAGGCGGGCGGCAACGTGGCCTGCATCGACGGGCGCTGGTTGAACGCCTTGAACCAGGAGGCCACGGCCGGATGGCCGGCGCGCCAGTCGAAATCGGGATAGCGGAAGTCCAGGTAGCCCAGCGCGCAACCGATGGTGATGGTGCCGATGTCCAGGCGGCCTTCCAGGCTGGCGGCGGTCTTTTCCAGCAGCGCCAGGCCATCGCGCACCTTGCCCATCTGGCCTTCGTACCAGCCGTCCCAGCGCAGCGGCTCGGGCCGCAGCACGGTTTCGTAGCGCGCCAGCAGCGCGGCGCCCAGCATGCCGTCGCCCAGCGATTGCTCGGCCAGCGCGGCCCAGCGGCTGGCGCCGGTGGGGAACAGTGCGCCCTTGCCCAGGTCGTTGAGGTATTCGCAGATGACGCGGCTGTCGAACAGGCGCTGGCCGTCGTCGGTGATCAGCGTCGGCACCTGGCCCAGCGGATTGTCGGGGATGATGTTCTGGTCGCGGGCCACGGGGCCGGCGGCGCTGGGCAGTTTCTCGATGCGATCGGCCAGGCCCAGTTCGTGGGCGATGACCATGCATTTGCGCACGAAGGGCGAGGCGGGCGAGAAGTAGATCTTCATGGGAGTCCTTGTCGGAGGGGAGCGTCAGTGTTGGCCATGGGCCAGGTGTTGTCCAGCGACCCAGCCGAAAGTCAGGGCGGGACCGAGCGTGATGCCGGGCGCGGGGTAGGCGCCGCCCATGACCGAGTGCATGTCGTTGCCGGCCACGTAGAGGCCGGGTATCGGTTGGCCGCTGGCATCCACGGCCTGGGCATTGCCATTGGCCGCGATGCCGCAGGCGGTGCCGATGTCGCCGGCGTACACCTTGACCGCGTAGTAGGGGCCGGCGCCGAGCGGGGCCAGGCAGGGATTGGGTTGGTGTTCGGGATCGCCCAGGTAGCGGTTGTAGGCGGTGCTCCCCTTGCCGAAGTCGGGGTCCAGGCCTTGCGCCGCGTATTCGTTGTAGCGCGCGACGGTCGCGTGCAGCGCATCGGGCGGCACGCCCAGTTTCTGCGCCAGTGCCTCCAGCGTTGCGCCTTGCAGCAGGTAGCCGGCATCGATGAGATGCTGGCGCGGCCGTCCGCCGGGCAGCGCCAGGCCCAACCCCCAGGTATCGATGAAGCGCTGGTCGCACAGCAGGAAGGCCGGCATGGTCGGCACCTGCTCGTGGCTGCGGTACATGGCCTGCACGAAGGCGTGGTACGAGGTCGATTCGTTGACGAAGCGGCGGCCGGCGCCGTTGACGGCGATCAGCCCCGGCTTGGCGCGGTCCCACACCAGGTGAGGATAATGCAGCCGCTTGCCGCCGGGTTGTTCCAGGATCGACACCGGCGCCCAGAAGGCGGGGCTGGAATGGCCCTGGCCCAGCGCCGCGCCGGCGTCCTCGGCCAGGCGGATGCCGTCGCCGGTATTGTCGCGCGGCGACATCGACCAGTCGCCGGTGGGGTGGGGATAGGTCTGGCGGCGGCGGGTCGAATCCCACGGAAAGCCGCCCGTGGCCATGACCACGCCACGGCGGGCGCGGATGTGCATGCGTCGGCCTTCGTGCTCGACGGTGGCGCCCAGCACCGCGCCGTTGGCGTCGCGCAGCAGCGCCAGCGCCGGCGTGTTCAGCCAGTACGGCACCTTGCGCGCCAGCATGGCGTGGAACAGTTGCGCGGCCAGCGCGTTGCCCAGCAGCAGGCGGGTGCCGCGATGGTAGCCGCGCAGGCGGTCCGCGCCATAGCGCAGCACCAGCTTCATGGCGTGGCGCCACGAGGCGAACGCGCGGGTGGCGCGCAGCAGGTGGCGCACGTCGGTGATGCTGACCATCATGCCGCCCAGCACCGTGAATTCCTTGAGCGGGTCGCGCAGCGTCTTGAAATGGCGGCCCAGCTTGCGGCCGTCGAATTCCACCGGATCGAGCGAGCGGCCGCCCATGGCGGCGCCGGGCAGGTCGGGGTAATAGTCGGGCGACGCGGTGCGTGCCGCCACTTGCAGGAAGCCGCGCGCGACCAGGTCATCCATCATGCGCGGCCCGGCATCCAGGTAAGCGCGCTTCATGTCGTCGGAGGCGCCGTCGCCGACGGTTTGCGCCAGATAGGTCCAGACCTTGTCGAAGCTGTCCGGATGGCCGGCAGCCTCGGTCTGCGAGTTAAGCGGTATCCACAACGCGCCGCCGGAGATCGCGGTCGAGCCGCCGATGCGGTCGGTCTTCTCGATGAGTAATACGTCCAGGCCCGCCACGCTGGCGGTCAGCGCGGCGCTCATGCCGCCCGCGCCCGAGCCGACCACGAGCGCGTCGACTTCCTTGTCCCACTTGATGCTGTCCATGCCGCCTATGCTCCCGATCCGCCCAGCGACTTGCCGCCATCGACGAAAATCACCTGGCCGGTGATGAAGTCCATTTGCGGCGAGGCCAGGAACGACACCGCGTTGGCCACGTCTCGCGGCTGGCCGGCGCGGCCCGTGGGCTGCAAGGCCAGTTGCGCCGCCAGGCGCTCGGCGCTCAGGTTGCGCAAGAGCGGCGTGTCGATCAGCCCGGGGGCGATGGCGTTGACCAGGATGCCGCGCGGCGCCAGCTCCATGGCCGAGGCGCGGGTGTAGCCGACCAGCGCGGCCTTCGAGGCCACGTAGTGCGGATGGTTGCGCGCGCCCAGGTAGGCGCGCGAGGCGATGTTGACGATCCTGCCGCCGGCGGCCATGTCGCGCGCCGCTTCCTGCGTCAGCGTGGCGACCGCCAGCAGGTTGACGTCGAACATGCGGCGGTAGTCGTCGCTGGAAACGTCGAAGAATTTGCGCTCGTCGAACAGGCCGGCGTTGTTGACCAGCGCCGCCAGCGGCGCCAGTTCGCGCACCAGGGCGCGGGTGGCGTGTTCGTCGGCCAGGTCGACCACGCGGTAGTCCACGTTTAGCCCTTGCGCGCGCAACGCCTGGGTTTCCTGGTCGGCCAGGGCCGCGTTGCGGTCGGCCATAACCACGCGAAAACCGTCGCGCGCCAGCCGTTCGACGATCGCCAGGCCCATGCCGCTGGCGCCGCCGGTGACCAGCGCGGTGCCGGGGGAGGTAAGGGGTTCCATATCGATTCCTATACGGCCAGGTAGCCGCCGTCCACCGGCAGCACCACGCCATTGACGTAGCTGGCCATGTCCGAGGCCAGGAACAGCACGGGGCCGACGATCTCGTCGGCGCGTCCGGCCCGCGCCATGGGCGCGCGCCGCATGTACCAGTCGGTGCCGTTGGCCTGGGCGCGCTGGCCGGCGGTCATCTCGGTTTCCATCAGGCCGGGGGCCACGGCGTTGACTCGCACGCCGTGCGGCGCCAGGTCGCGCGCCAGCACTTCGGTGAACGAGCGCACGCCGCCCTTGGAGACCACGTAGCCGGCGGTCGAGATGCCGCAGCCGTAGGCCACGATCGAGCACAGGTTGACGATGGCGCCGCGGCTGGCCTTGAGCTGTTCGACGAAGGCGTGGGTGACGTTGAAGGTGCCTTGCAGGTTCACGTTCATCACGCGTTCCCAGATCTGCGGCGTCTGCGGATCGTCGAACGGCGCCCGCGCCGAGATGCCGGCGTTGTTGACCAGCACGTCGATGGCGCCATGGCGCGCCTCGCATTCGTCGGCGAAGGCGCGCACCGCGGCGGCATCGGTCACGTCCAGCGCGGCATCGATGGCGCGGCCGCCCGCGGCCGCGATGGCCTGGGCGCTGGCGCGGGCCAGGGCGGGGTCGAGGTCGGCCACGATCACGCTGGCGCCTTCGCGGGCGAAGCCCTGGGCGATGGTGGCGCCCAGGCCGCGCCCGGCGCCGGTGACGAGAACCCGCTTGTCTTGCATCATCAGGGTCATGGTTTGCTCCTAGCCGCCCAGGTAGGCGCGCTGCACGCCTTCATCGCTGGCCAGCGCGGCCGATTCGCCTTGCAGCGCGATCTCGCCGTTTTCCAGGATGTAGGCATAGCTGGACACCGACAGCGCCAGCTTCACGTTCTGTTCCACCAGCAGGATGGTGATGCCCTGTTCGCGGTTCAGGCGCAGCACGATGTCGAAGATCTGTTCCACCACCAGCGGCGACAGGCCCATGGACGGTTCGTCCAGCAGGATCATGCGCGGCCGCGCCATCATGGCGCGGCCGGTGGCCAGCATCTGCTGTTCGCCGCCCGACAGCGTGGCGGCCTTCTGCTCGAAGCGCTCGCGCAGCCGCGGGAAGTTGTCGCAGACCATGTCCAGGTCGGCCTTGACCGCCTGGCGGTCCTGGCGCAGGTAGGCGCCCATTTCCAGGTTCTCGCGCACGCTCATCTCGCGGAAGATCTCGCGGCCCTCCGGCACCTGCACGATGCCGCGGCTGACGATGGCGTCGGCCGGCTGGCGGTGGATCGCTTCGCCGGCAAAGCGCACGCTGCCCGCGGTGGGCGTCACCAGCCGCGAAATTACGTTGAGCGTGGTGGACTTGCCGGCGCCGTTGGCGCCCAGCAGCGCGACGATGGCGCCTTGCGGCACCTTCAGCGACACATCCTGCAGGGCGCGGATATTGCCGTAGGCGGCGCTGACCGATTCGACTTCAAGCAGGTTCTCAGCCACCGGCGGCTCCCTTGCCCAGATAGGCTTCGATGACTCGGGGGTTGCTGCGCACCTCCGCGGGCGTGCCTTCGGCGATCTTCTCGCCGAACGACATGACGGTGATGCGATCCGAGATCGACATCACCAGCTGCATTACGTGCTCGACCAGCAGCACCGTGATGCCGTCGCGTTCGCACAGTTCGGTGAGGATGCGGTCGAGCGTCTCGATCTCGCGGTTGCGCAGGCCGGCGGCGGGCTCGTCCAGCAACAGCAGCTTGGGCGAGATGGCCAGCGCGCGCGCCAGTTCCAGCATCTTCTGGCGGCCGAAGTCCAGGCTGCATGCCGGCGTGTCGAGGAAGTCGGCCAGGCCGACGCGTTCCAGCAGGTGCTCGACGCGTTCGCGCGCCTCGGCATTGGCCGGGCGCAGCAGGCGCGAGGCCGTGTTGGCGCCGTGCGCATAGGTGCCCAGCAGCGCGTTCTCGCGCACCGTCAGGGCGCTGAACAGTTCCAGGTTCTGGAAGGTGCGGGCCACGCCCAGCGCGGCCATCTCGTGCGGCTTCTTCTTCGTGATGTCGACGCCGTCGAAGACGATACGGCCCTGCGTCGGCCGGTAGTAGCGCGAGACGCAGTTGAAGGTGGTGGACTTGCCGGCGCCGTTGGGGCCGATCAGCGCGTGGATGCGACCGCGCTCGACCTGCATCGACAGGCCGTTGATGGCGGTCAGGCCGCCGAACTTCACCGTCAGGCCCTGGACGTCGAGATAGGGTTGGGCGCTCATGCCGCGCTCCTTTGCGTGGGTTTGGCGGTGGCCCCCTGGCGCGCGGGCAGCGGCGCGGCTGGCGGGGGCGCGCGGCGACGCGCCTCGCGGCTGGCGAACAGGCCCTTGGGCGCGAACATCATGAAGCCCATCAGGATCACGCCATAGATGATTTCCTGGAACGACAGTGCCTGGCGCAGCAGCTCCGAGATCAGGCCGAAGCCGATCGCGCCGGCGATGGCGCCGCGCACCGAGCCGATGCCGCCCACCACTACCATGGTCAGGATCAGGATGGTGGTCTGGAAGCCCAGGCTTTCCGGGTGGATGAACGAGGCGAAGGTGGTGTACATGCCGCCGGCGACGCCGGCGTAGGCGGCCGACAGTGTGAAGGCGGTGCGCTTGATGGCGTTGACGTTCACCCCCATGGCCTGCGCCGCCACGTCGCTCTCGCGCACGGCGCGAAAGGCCGAGCCCAACTGCGAGCGCGACAGCGCCACGGTGAGCCACAGCAGCAGCGCGGCGATCGCGACCACGAACGGATAGGCCTTGATGTCCGACACCAATTCATAGCCGAACAGCGTGGCCGGCGAAATGCGGAAGCCGTTCGAGCCATTGGTCACCGACTGCCAGTTCAGGAACACCCACTGCATCGCCTCGCCGAAGGCGAAGGTCGACAGCGCCAGGTAGATGTCGCGCATGCGCAGCGCCAGGGCGCCAATGACGTAGCCGAGCAGCGCGGCCAGCAGCCCGCCCGCCACGATCGACAGGAAGAAGGGCGGATGCCACAGGTTGTTGATCAGCCCGGCCGTATAGATGCCGACGCCGTAGAACGCGGCGTGGGACAGGGCGAACTGCCCGGTTTCGCCGATGACGATGTGCAGGCCCAGGGCCAGCACCACGAACACCATGAGCAGGTTGACGACATAGATCACATAGCCACTTGCAACGAACGGCAGGGCCGCCAGGGCCACGGCCATCAGCGCCAGCAGGGCGAGGTCGGTCTTGGATTTCATACTTTTTTCACCTGCAGTTTGCCGCCCAGCAGGCCTTGCGGACGCAGCAGCAGCACCACCATGATGGCGACGAAGGGCGCCACCACGATGGCGTTGGTCGAAATGAACAGGCCCACCAGGTTCTCGGCCACGCCGATCACGAAGCCGCCGACCACCGCGCCGGGCAGGCTGGTGATGCCGCCGACGATGGCGGCCGCGTAGGCCAGGATGGCGATGTGGCCGATGTCCGGGGTGATCAGGATCTTGGGCGTGATGAGCAGCGCGGCCACGGCCGAGATCAGCCCGGACAGCGCCCACACCATCATGCGGATGCGCGTCAGGTTCACGCCCACCAGGCGCGCGGCCTTGGGGTTCATGCCGACGGCGCGCATGGCCTTGCCCACGCGGGTGTAGGTGAACATCCCGTACAACAGCAGCATCACGCCCACCGCCACGGCGAAGATCACCAGGTCCAACTGGGTCAGCACGGCATCGCCGATGAGGATGGCGTCGGTCGGGGCCAGCGGCGGCAGTGAGCGTGGCGTGTCGCCCAGCCCGCTCTGGCGCACCAGGCCCTTGAGCGCATACGCCAGGCCCAGCGTGGCAATCACCATCTGCACGCCCACGCCCCTGGAGGCGATGACGCGCTCCATGACGATGCGCTGGAACAGGCCGGAGACCACGGCCACCACGGCCAGCGTCACCGGGATGACCACCAGGTAGGGCCAGCCCATCACCAGGGTCAGGAACAGGGCGATGTAGCCCCCGACCATGAAGATCTCGCCCTGGGCGAAGTTGGGCACGTCGGTGGTCTTGAAAATGATGACAACGGCGACCGCCAGCAGCGCGTACACGCTGCCCGTCACCAGTCCCGACAGCACCCCCTGCTGCAGGAACAACCAGATATCGGCAAAGCTCATGATGGTCTCCGGCGGTCCGCGCGGCGCTGCGCCGCGGCGCGGACTGGGTGCGCTGTCCCGCAAATTCGCCCGCACGTCATGCGCACGTATCTACGGGACAGCACACTGGCCTGTGGCTGCGGTTACGGTTGGTACTGCCAGACGCTCTTGAAGGCGCCCGGCACGAGCGACATGTTGGTGCCGTCGAACTTGATGTAGATGGCCGATTCCTGCGCGGCGCGGTCGTTCGGGCCGAATTCGATCGGGCCGGCCATGACGCCGGAATCGAACTTCATGGTCTCCAGCGCGGCCAGCACCTTCTCGCGGGTGGGCTGCGGGCCGGCGGCCTTGAGCGCGTTGACCACCGCCATTGCCGACGGCAGGCCGTAGGGCATGTAGGTCTGCGGGTGGCCGGGCTTGGCGGCCAGGTCCGGATAGGCCTGCTTGTACATGTCATAGACCCAGGTCAGCTTGGGACCGCCGGGCATGTCGCTCAGCACTTCCTGGATGTAGACATTCTTGAAGGCGTCCTTGTTGCCGACGTTCTCCACCAGCTGCTTCAGGTCGGCGGTGCCGTTGACGGCCAGCACGATGGGCTTGTTCCAGCCCAGCTCCTGCGCCTTTTTGATGATCAGCGCGGCGGGACGGGCGTAGGTCGTCAGCAGCAGCACGTCCGGGTTGGCGGCGCGTATCTTGAGCATCGGCGCCGTCACGTCGGTGATGTTGGGATTGACCGATTGCACCTGCAGGTTCACGTTGCCCAACTGCTTGGCCTGGGCCTGCGCGGCTTCCAGATTCCAGCCGCCGTAGGCGTCGTCGTGGTTGATGTAGCCGATCTTCTTGCCTTTCAGATGCTCGGCGGCGAATTGCACCATCGAGCCGCCCACGGCGTGCTGCGAGATCGAGAAGGCGCCGTAGATGTACTTGGACGGCGGATACAGCGCGCCGTCGCCCGAGGCGTTGAGCATGACCAGCGGCACCTTCTCGCGTTCGACGTATTCGCGCGCGGCCACCACGGCGGCCGAGCACGAGCCGCCGTTGAGCAGGAAGACCTTGTCCTGTTCGGTCAGCTTTTTCACGGCCGCGACCAGGTCGTTGGCGTTGCAGCGGTCGTCCTCGATCACCAGTTCGATCTGGCGGCCGTTGACGCCGCCTTCCTTGTTGACCTTCGCGTACCACATCTTGGCGGCGTTCAGCACGTCGAAGCCATAGGCCATGCCGCTGCCGGACAGCGGCGCAAACAGGCCGATGCGGATGGTCTTGTCGGTGATGCCCGGTTCCTGCTGGGCGTGGGCGGAGGCGCCCAGGGCAATGGCGCATAGCGCGGCGGCCGCGTGGCGGCGGATTTGTTTCATGGTTTGTCTCCCGTTTTATGTGTCTGCGCGCCTTTATCCATGGCGCGTTGCTGCGTAGGCGGCGAAGCCGCCGGATAAGGAATCACTGCATGCGATAGCCGCCATTGACGTCGATGACGCTGCCGGTGATGTAGCCCGCTTCTTCCGAGACCAGGAAGCGCACGGCTGCCGCCACGTCGTCCACCGTGCCGATGCGGCCCAGCGGAATCGCCTGTGCCGCGGCGGCCAGCGCGCCGCTGCTGGTGACGGTGCTGCGCAGCATGTCGGTGTCGATCAGCCCCGGCGCGATGCCGTTGACGGTGACGCCCAGGTGCGCCGATTCGCGCGCCATGGCCTTGGTCAGGCCCAGCACGGCCGACTTGGCGGCGATGTACGAGGCGCTGGAGCGATAACCGCCCAACTGCGCGGCGACCGAGGTGAAGGTGACGATGCGGCCATGCTTGAGCGGTGCGGCTTCGCGCCTGCGCAGGTAGGCCCGGCCGCACAGGAACACGCCGCGCGCGTTGACGGCGAAGCTGCGTTCCCAGATATCGAGCGTGGTGTCCTTGATCAGCGGGCGTTCGCCGTCGGGCTGGAACAGCAGCAGGCCGGCGGCGCTGACCAGTACGGCGATGGGGCCGTGAGTCTTTTCGATCTGGTCGAACGCCGTTTCGACGGCGCTTTCGTCGCTGACGTCGAAGGCATGGGCGCTGTGCGGCGCGCCGAGTTCGTCGGCCACGCGACGGGCGCGCTGGGCGTCCACGTCCGACACCACCACGCGGTAGCCGGCGCGGGCCAGCTCCTGGCAGATGGTGGCGCCGATGCCGCCGCCGCCGCCGGTGACGAGCGCGAGCCGCGGGGCCGGGCCCGCGGCCGGCGTGGATACATTGGACATGCTGTCTCCTGTTGCGCGGATTCGCCTGCCTTGGAGGAAGCGTCCGCTGATCTGAATTTTTGGCGATTATGTATACATGAAGGGGTGGCAGGTATAGGGGGTTTCCCGTATTTGTCGAGGAGCCTTGACTGTTCTCATTGGGGAAAGCCCTAGCACGGTGGTAAGGGGCGGTGTCGCATGTATTCTTCATGTATACAATGCGGGCATGGATACGCTATCTCAACACGTGACCGATACGCTGCGGAACTGGGTGCTGCATGGCAAGTTCAGCCCCGGGGCCCGCCTGGAGGAAATCCCGCTGGCCGAGAAACTGGGGGTGTCGCGCACGCCGGTGCGAGCGGCCCTGGCGACGCTGGGCAACGAGGGGTTGCTGGAGCACCTGCCCAAGCGCGGCTACACCGTGCGGGCCTATGACCTGGCCGAGATCGTGGCGGCTTACGAGGTGCGGGCGGCGCTCGAAGGCCTGGCCTGTCGGCAGGCGGCGCTGCGCGGTTTATCGAATGACGCGGTGGCGGTGCTGAAGAACTGCCTGGACGAAGGCGATCGCATTCTCGGCAAGGGCGTGCTGCTGGCGGAGGATCATCTGCCGTACCAGCAGGTCAACATCACGCTGCACAACGGGATCCTGGAGGCGGCGGGCAATCCGTGGGTGAAGCGGTTCGCGACGCAGGCGCAGGCGATTCCGTATGCGTCGGATCGGATCATCCTGTGGGAGGACCATGGGATCATTCAGCGGTCGCATGATGATCATCATCGGATCGTGAATGCCATCATTGCGCGGGATGGGGCGCGGGCCGAGGATCTGATGCGGGAGCATGTCTACTATGCGGGGATCATTCTCAAGAATAATTATGAGAGGTTGGCGCAGGCCTATCGGGTTTGAGGGGGCTGGCGGTTGGGTTCTTTAGCCGCGGGCGCCGGGGCAGGCGGGGGATGGCGGGGCTACGATTGCGGTCCGGAGCCTTCGCTCCGGACTGCCCCTTCCTCATCTTCGTCACAGCCTTCGGCTGTTCCTTCAGATTCCGTCGGGCGCATCTACACGCCCCACCATCCCCCGCCTGCCCCGTCACCCGCTCGCGATGAGACTTAACGGGGGCCGTGGGGGCTAGTTGTGTGCTTGGCGTTTTTGCCAGCGATCGGGGGTAGGGGAAGGTCTTGCGGGGTCGCCAAAGGCGGCCGCGCGGGCGGCCTTCTTTGGCGTTTGGGTGTGTTGCGTCGGCGGGATGACGCTGCGCGCTCGGGGTGGCGCTGCGTTGGCCGTGATGTTGTGGCTGCGCTGTGATGGCCAGGGGCGATTGGGGCGCGTGAGTGGCGCGCTTGTCGCGGTTGTATGGCACGGATGCGACGCACGCCTGCACGCCGGCTGCCGGCTTGCGCTGCGCTATTTGTGACGGGATGTGGCGGCGCTGCCTGCGCGCGGCGGCCGAGCCGCCGCGTTCGCGGCGCGATCAGCCGGGCAGGCCGGTTTCCAGGCAGGGGCTGAATTCGCCGGTGGCTGGGTCGCGCAGGAACAGGACGCCGGTGGCGACGCCGAAGTAGGTGCCGTGCAGTTCCAGGTCGCCGCTTTCGACGCGGCGGCGGATGGAGGGGAAGGTCATCAGGTTGTTCAGGCTGTGGCCGATGACGGCGAGTTCGAGGCGCTTGAGGTTGGCGGCGCGGTCGTCGCCGCCGGGGCCGATTGCGTCGGCGACGGGGGCGATCTGGGACATCCACTTGCCGATGAAGTCGCCCTTGGTGAGCGGCTTGGCGTCGTCGAAGAAGGCTCGGATGCCGCCGCAGGAGGCGTGGCCGAGGACGACGATGTGCTTGACGTTCAGGCCGTTGACCGCGAACTCGATGGCGGCGCTGGTGCCGTGGTACGAGGATTCGGAATCGGGATCACAGGGCGGGACCAGGTTGGCGACGTTGCGCACGACGAACATTTCGCCGGGGCCGGCGTCGAAGATGGCTTCGGGCGAGACGCGCGAGTCGCAACAGCCGATGATCAGGATTTCCGGGCTTTGCCCAGTTTCGGCCAGTTTTTCGTAGCGGCTGCGTTCGGAATGGAAGCGGCCGGCGAGAAAGGACTGATAGCCTTCGGTGAGTCTTTTGGGAAACATGATCTGTTCATTTCCTTGGTAACGAGGCCGGGCATGCCGGCGTGCCGGCAGACGCAACAAGGGGCTTCGTGTGGAAGCCCCTTTTGTCGAGTCGGCTGCGGAATTTTCCCACAATTGGACTGCCGCTTGCTTGACTAAACCCTATCTGGATAAGGGTTTTTCGGTCACCTGGCGTGGATGTCCAGGGCGGTGACCTTGGCGAATCGCAGTGGCGTGATGGCCCGGATCGTCTTGATCTGGCCCGGCGCCAGCGGGCCGATGTCGTCGTCGCGCACGCGGCCGATTTCGCGGCCCTGTTCGTCGTAGAGAACGAAGGTGAGCATCACGTAGTTCACGGCTCGCATCGATTGGTTGGCGAGCGAGCCGGTGATGGTGGACAGGTTTTCGTTGGTATCGCGTATGGCTTGGATATTGCCCAGCGTAATGCCGTACAGGCTCTGCGCGCCGGCAGCGCCAGTCAGGCCAGCCAGCAGGGCGAGGGAGGCGAGGGCGGTTTTCATGGCGGTCTCCTGTGGGACCCGGCTACGGGGTTGTCCGCGTCGCGGTCTCGGGCGCCGCGTATCGGGGACATGTGCCTATCTCACACCTTTCCCGCGCGCCGCACAACGGCCCAAACGGATGAATGGGTAACAGGTTGCAGGGGATAGCCGCAGATTCTTCTGCGGATGCCACAAGTGCATCGGAATGTCTCCGACTTGCGGGTATTTCCGGGGGAATTTCGCCGGCATGTCCACAGTATCGGCGCAGTTAGCATTTGTTGTCTTTTCGGCGCTTGCGAAGCGTGCGGCTTTGTCCGATGATGACCACGCCGGCAACGTGGCCGGTGGATCTTGCGGCCCGATTGCGCGCCAGGATGGCGTCCATGGGCGCTCAAGGGAGGAACTCATGCTTTCCCGTACCAGCCAATTGGCCTCGGCCATCGTGTTGTCCGCCTGCTTTTTTGGCGCCGTCCACGCCCAGACCGCCACGCCCGCGCCGGCCAAGAAGCCGACCGCGCAGCAGCAGCGCATGGCCGACTGCAACAAGTCGGCCGAAGGCAAGAAGGGCGATGAGCGTAAAACCTACATGAGCGCCTGTCTCAAGGGCGAGGCGCCGCCGCCTGCCAAGCAATTGACGCCGCAGCAGCAGAAGATGAAGGACTGCAACGCCAAGGCCAGCGAGCAGAAGCTCACCGGCGACAAGCGCAAGACCTTCATGAGCACCTGTCTGAAAGGCTGAACGCGGGATAGCTCCCGCGTCATGCAAAAAACGCCGACCTTTGAACGGGTCGGCGTTTTTCTTTGGCGCAACCGGGCGGACGGTGCGCCGCGGGCCGTCCGGATTACACCGTGGCGATCGGCGTGACCGGCGAGCCGATCGCGTGCGGCAGGCGCAGCGGCGGGGCGGTCAGCATGAAGCGGTGGCGGCCGTTGGCGTGCAGCCAGTCGGCCAGGTCCTTCAGGTACCACAGCTCGGCCAGCGGCAGGCCCAGCTTGAACAGGCAGTGGTGGTGCAGCGGCAGCATGGCGCGCGGGCCGGTCTTTTCGCGCGCGGGATAGGCTTCCACCGCGTAGTTGTCGGCGCAGATGGCGGCGATGCCGCTGTCGGTGATCCACTGCAGCAGCGCGGCGTCGGTGCCGTCGAGCGCGGCGCCATAGGTGTGCAGCACCTCGGCGTCGGGCTTGCCGGCCATGGCGACCACGGCTTCGGCGTAGCCGGTGCGCAGCACCAGCATGTCGCCGGGCTCGATCTCGATGCCGTCCGTTTTCAGCACGTGCTGGATCTCGGCGTGGCCGATCAGGGTGCGGCCGGGGCCGTAGTGGCGCGCCAGGTCCAGCAGCACGCCGCGGCCCTGCATGCCTTTCTGCGCCAGGTTCTCGACGCCGAGCTTCAGCGCGGCCGAGGGGCTGCCGCTGTTGCAGCCGCAGCCGGTGTGGTCGCCGTCGGCCGGGCCAATGACGTCGACGCCGGCCTGGTAGCCGTTGTAGTAGCGCAGCTCGGGCTTGCCGTCGCCGTCGGCGTCGAACAGCGCGCCGACGTGCGCCAGCGCATCCCATTGCGTCGAGTACTGCATCGACAGCAGCACCTGGTCGTCGCTCAGCACGTCGACCGCGTCCGGGTTGACGTTGCGCAGCGGGAAGTTCAGGTAGGGCGTGTCGGCCAGGCGCGTCGGGCTCAGTTGCGGCGGATGGCGCCGCGGGTTGAGCACGTTGCCGCCGGGCAGGTCCAGCGGCAGCGACAGGCAGAAGGTCTTGCCGGCGCGGATTTCACGCGCGCCTTTCAGGACCTGTTCTTCGGTGATGAGATTGAGGCGGCCGAGTTGGTCGTCGGGTCCGAAGTCGCCCCAGTTGGAGCCTTCGGGCCGATGGGTCCAGCGCTGCATGGTTTACTCCGCGAGGAAGTCGACCACCGCGCGGGTGAAGGCTTCCGGTTGTTCCCAGTTGGAGATGTGGGAGGTGTTCAGTTCGAGATAGCGCGCGCCGCTGATGGCGGCGGCCAGTTCCTGGCCCTGCGCGGGCGTGGCGGCCAGATCGTGGCTGCTGCTGATGACCAGCGTCGGCGCCGTGATGGCCGACACCTGTTCGCGGAAGTCGGCGTCGCGCAGCGCGGCGCAGTTGCCCGAGTAGCCGGCGTCGGGGGTGCGGCGCAGCATATCGACCAGCACTTGCGACAGGCCCGGCTCGGCGGCGCGGTAGCCGTCGGTGAGCCAGCGCTCGACCAGGGTCGGGGCCATCTTTTCCAGCGTCTGCTCGGCCACGGCGGCGATGCGGGCGCTCCAGCCTTCGGCCGAGCCGATGCGCGCGGCGGTATTGCACAGGATCAGCTTGCCGATCAGCTCGGGCCGGTTCAGCGCCAGCCACAGGCCGGTGGGGCCGCCCATCGACAGGCCGCAGAAGTGGGCGCGTTCGATGTTCAGGTGCGCCAGCAGTTCGGCGACGTCGTTGCCCAGTTGCGCGAACGTGTATTCGCCGTCGGGGACCGAGGACTTGCCGTGGCCGCGGGTGTCGTAGCGCAGCACGCGGAAGTGCTTGCTCAGCGCGGGAACCTGGCGCGCCCACATGTCGGCGTTGGTGCCCAGCGAATTGGAGAGCACCAGCACCGGCGCGTCGGCGGGGCCATCGATGACGTAGAACAGCCGTGCCTGGCTGAGATCGGCGTAAGACATGCGGGAAATCCTCGGGGAATGAAAGCGCGGCCCCCCGGAGGCGGCCGCGTGGCGATTACAGATAGCAGGTGCCGTCGACGTAGGCCTTGCGCCAGCGCGTGATGGTCACGCGCTGGAACAGCTGCGCCTGGGCGAAGGGATCGGCGTCGATGAACTGCTGCGCGGCCTCGCGCGTGTCCAGGTCGACGATGTACAAGCCGCCGCCCAGGTCCTTGCCGTCATCCTGCAGCTTGGCGCCGCAGGCCAGCAGCAGATGCTTGTTGGCGTCCAGGTATTCCAGATGCGCGGCGCGATGCTGCTGGCGCACGGCCTGGTGGTCGGGCTTGTCGAAGGTTTCGATGATGTAGGGCATGGGCGGCTCCGTTCAGATCGCCGAGGGATGGCGCGCCAGCGCCGTCACCTGGATGTCCATGTAGGGGAACAGCGGCAGCGACGACAGCAGCGCGTGCAGTTCGTCGTTGTCCTGCACGTCGAAGATGCTGACGTTGGCGTAGCGGCCGACGACGCGCCACAGGCTCTTCCACTTGCCGTCGCGTTGCAGCTGCTGCGCCAGGGCCTTTTCGTCGGCCTTGAGCTTGTCGGCTTGGGCCGCCGGCATGTCGACGGGCAGATTGACCTGCATTTGAACCATGAACAACATGATGGGTGTCTCCAGGAAAGCGGCCCCGGCGTTGCCGGGGCGCGGGGGGAATGATCAGTTGGAAAACTTCAGCGGCAGGCCGGTCAGGCGCAGCAGTTCGTCGGCGGTGGTCTCGCCGAACATGTCGATCACCGTGACGCCGTCGGCGCGGATGTCGAACACGGCCACGTCGGTGTACACGCGCGACACGCAGCGCACGCCGGTCAGCGGGTAGGTGCAGGCGTCGACCAGCTTGCTCTGGCCTTCGCGGGTCTGCAGTTCCATCATGACGAAGACGTCCTTGGCGCCGATGGCCAGGTCCATCGCGCCGCCCACCGCGGGGATGGCGTCGGGCGCGCCGGTGTGCCAGTTGGCCAGGTCGCCGTGCTGCGACACCTGGAAGGCGCCCAGCACGCAGATGTCCAGGTGGCCGCCGCGCATCATCGCGAACGAGTCGGCGTGATGGAAGAACGAGCAGCCGGGCAGTTCGGTGACGGGCTGCTTGCCGGCGTTGATGAGGTCGTAGTCTTCCTCGCCCTTGGCGGGCGCCGGGCCCATGCCCAGCATGCCGTTCTCGGTGTGCAGGATGACTTCGCGGTCGGCCGGCAGGTGGTTGGCCACCAGCGTCGGCAGGCCGATGCCTAGGTTGACGTAGGCGCCTTCAGGAATGTCCTGGGCGACGCGGGCGGCGATCTGGTCGCGGGTCAGTTTGGTGCTCATTGCTGCTCCTTGGCGGCCTGGGCGGCGTCGATCTGCACGACGCGCTGCACGAAGATGCCGGGGGTGACGACGGTTTCCGGATCGAGGGCGCCCAGTTCGACGACTTCACGCACCTGCGCCACGGCCACTCGCGCGGCGCTGGCCATGATGGGGCCGAAGTTGCGGGCCGTCTTGCGGTACACCAGGTTGCCCCAGCGGTCGCCGCGCTCGGCCTTGATGAGCGCGTAGTCGGCGTGCAGCGGATATTCCAGCACGTAGTGGCGGCCGTTGATCTCGCGGGTTTCCTTGCCGTCGGCCAGCGGGGTGCCGTAGCCGGTGGGCGAGAAGAACGCGCCGATGCCGGCGCCGGCGGCGCGGATGCGCTCGGCCAGGTTGCCCTGGGGCACCAGTTCGAGTTCGATCTTGCCGCTGCGGTACAGGCCGTCGAAGATCTGCGAGTCCACCTGGCGCGGGAACGAGCAGATGATCTTGCGCACGCGGTTGGCGCCCAGCAGGGCGGCCAGGCCGGTGGTGCCGTTGCCGGCGTTGTTGTTGATGATGACCAGGTCCTTGGCGCCCTGTTCGAGCAGGGCGTCGATCAGTTCCATGGGCTGGCCGGCGGTGCCGAAGCCGCCGATCATGACGGTGGCGCCGTCGGGGACGTCGGCGAGGGCGGCCGCCGCGCTTGCAACAAGCTTAGAAATCATGGTGTTCGCTCATAGAGGTGGCGTGTCATAATTTGTTCTTAATTAGAACTTTCGTTCTTCTGAAGAACATCGTTTCATGGGGATCGTCGACCGTCAAGGCAAGCCGGCGCGGCGCGATCCTCCCCGTTTCAGGGTTGCCGCCAGCGGCAACGTTTTTTCTCGCGGTAGACGGATGGCCGAGCAAGCAACCCAGCAACCCAGCGACAGCTACGTTCAATCCTTTGCGCGCGGCCTGTCCGTGATCCGGGCGTTCGGCCCGGATCGTTCCCAGATGACGCTGTCCGAGGTCGCGGCCGTGACCGGCCTGACCCGCGCCGGCGCGCGCCGCATCCTGCTGACGCTGGAGCACCTGGGCTACGTCACGGTCGAGGACCGCAAGTTCGCGCTGACCCCGCGCATCCTTGAGCTGGGCTACGCCTACCTGTCGGGCACGCCGTTGTGGAACCTGGCCCTGCCGTACATGGAAGAAGTGGCCGAGCAGACGCGCGAGTCGTGCTCGGTGTCGGTGCTGGAAGGCGCCGACATCGTCTACATCCTGCGTCTGTCGACGCACAAGGTCATGACCATCAACCTGGCCGTGGGCAGCCGCCTGCCGGCCTGGGTGACGTCGATGGGCCGCGTGCTGCTGGCGGGCCTGCCCGCGGCCGAACTGGACCGGGTGCTGGCGATGAGCCAGATCCAGGCCTACACCAAGGACACCGTGACCGACATCGGCGCGCTCAAGGCCATCCTGGCCGGCGTGCGCGCCGACGGCTACGCCTGCGTGGCGCAGGAACTGGAACCGGGCCTGCAGTCCGTGGCGGTGCCGATCGTCGACCGCAGCGGCCGCGTGATCGCCGCGATGAACGTCAGCGGCCATGCCAACCGCTTCTCGCGCGAGGAAATGCTGGCGACCTTCCTGCCGCCGCTGCGCCACGCCGCCGACCAGATCAACCACGCGCTGCTGCGCCGCTAGGCGGCGCGGGCGGGCGGAGTCGGGCAGGCGGGCGGACATGGCGGCCGGCCTCAGATCGGGGCGACGCCCAGCGTCGTGCCGCCGCAGACATACAGCATCTGGCCGGTGACGAAGCCGTTGTCGGGCGACAGGAAGAACATGGCGGCGCGCGCCACGTCCTCGGGGGTGCCCAGGCGCTTGACCACGATGCTGTTGATGATGCGTTCGGTCTGCGGCGCGCCGGCCGGATTGCTCTTGGTGAACAGGTCGGTGGCGATGGGGCCGGGGCCGATGGCGTTGACGGTGATGCCGTCGCCGCCCAGTTCCATCGCCAGCGTGCGCGTCAGGCCGACCAGGCCGGCCTTGGTGGCCGAATAAACCACGCGGTCCGGCTTGCCCAGCGCGGCGCGCGACGACATGTTGACGATGCGGCCGAAGCCGGCCGCGCGCATCGCCGGCAACGCGGCCTGCACCAGGATCAGCGCGGTGCGCAGATGCAGGTTGACCACGTAGTCCAGGTCGGCCAGGGTGGCCGTGTCGGCGGTGCCGGGACGCGTGGCGCCGGCGTTGTTGACCAGGCCGACGATGTCGTAGGCCGCGGTCACTTCGGCGGCCACTTCCTTGGTGCGCGCCTCGTCGGTCAGGTCGGCCTGGTACGACACCAGCCCGGCCGGCGGATGCTCGGGCAGGCGGTAGTCGATGTTGACGACCTTGTGTCCGGCATCCAGCAGCATGCGGATGATGGCGGCGCCGATCCCGGCGCTGCCGCCGGTCACCAGATACGCGGTAGGTTTGCTCATCTCGGTTTCCCGTTGCAAGTCAATATGGCGGCGCCACGCGCGGCGCCGCGGTTCTCAATGGGTCAAATAGCCCCATGCCAGGACGGCGGTGATGTGGATCACGCCAACCCACAGCATCATGATGACCGTATAGCCCATCACGTCGCGCAGCTTGAGCTTGGACAGCGCCAGCGCCGGCAGGATCCAGAAGGGCTGCACCAGGTCGTTCCAGGCGTTGCCCAGCATCACGGCCATGGTGGTCTGGTTGAGCGCGCTGCCGATCTCGCGGGCGGCGTCGATCATGAACGGACCCTGGATGACCCAGTGGCCGCCGGCCGAGGGCGCGAAGAAGTTGATGACGAACGAGCTGATCAGGCCCCAGAATGGCAGCGAGGCCGGCGTGGCCACGTCGACGAACACCTTGGAGATCGACGTCACCAGGCCGGAGGCGGCCATGATGGCCATGATGCCGGCGTAGAACGGGTACTGCAGGATGATCCCGGAGATCGTCTTGATGCCTTCGGTCAGCTTGGCCACGTAGGCGGCCGGCGTGCCCAGCAGGATGATGCCCAGGAACAGGATGATGAAGTTGATCAGGTTCAGGTCGAGCGAGCCGCCGTCGATGAAGTGGAAGGCGACGTAGGCCACGCCCAGCGCGCCGATCAGCAGGCTGAGGATGCGGCTGTTGTTCAGTTTGGAGGCGAGGGTGCCTTTCTCCAGCATGTCTTCGGCCGCATTGGACGCGTTGGCATCGCGGTCGATGGCCGGGTCCACTTCGACGATCTTCTCGCCCTTCTTCGGGTGCAGCCACGCGTTCAGCAGCGGCAGCGTCACGATGATCACCAGGCTGGTGATCAGCATCGGCACCGAGAAGATGGTTTCCGTCAGCGGGATGATGCCCATCTGCTTGGCGGTGGGATGGCCGGGGGTGGCCACCAGCACGGGGATGCTGGCCGACAGGCCCAGGCCGTACATGGTGAAACCGCTGTAGGCCGCGGCGATGATCAGCGGATAGTGCACGCCCTTGACCTTGAGCGCCAGCTTCTTGGCGACGATGCCGCCGATGACCAGGCCGAAGCCCCAGTTCAGGTAGCTGCCGATGCCGCCCACCAGGGTGGCGACGATGATGGCGCTATGCGGCTTGTGCACGTGGCTGACGATGCGGTTGAGCAGGCGGTCGGTCAGCGGCGCGGTGGCCAGCACGTAGCCCATGGCCAGGATCACGGCCATCTGGGTGGTGAAGGCCAGCAGGCTCCAGAAGCCCTTGCCCCAGGCGCGGGTCACGTCGCCGATGCTCTGGCCTTCGATGCCCATGGCCAGCAGCACGGTGAGCAGGGTCAGCGCGATCGCGAAGACAAAGGGATCGGGCAGATACTTGCGCATCAGCTCAGTGAAAAAAGATGCCAATTTATTCATGGTGCCTCCAACGAACTCCGGTAAGGCGTATTGCACTGGTGTCTTGCGCCGCCGCGCGCCAGGGGGCGCGGGGCGGATGGGACGGTCGGTTTCTTTGCGTGGTTGGGCTCGTGGCCCGCTGGCGCGTCGGACGGATCGCCGCGCGCCTTATGGTGTAGGTATTCGGTAATGCGGCCGTGGCGTCAGGACCCGTCGGCCTTGGCGTCGAGCCACGCCGCGAGCTCGCCGAGCGCTGCGCTTTTTTCGCGCAGCACCTGTTCGCGGCGCTCCGGGCTCCAGGTGTAGAACCCCTGGCCGCTCTTGGCGCCGAGCTGGCCGTTCTCGACCTTGCTCTTGAGCAGGTCGGACGGCTCGGTGCGGTTTTCCAGATCCTTGTAGAGATAACTGGCGATGGCGTAGTGGACGTCGATGCCGTTCATGTCGCGCTGTTCCAGCGGACCCGACAGCGCCAGGCGGATGCCCAGGCTCCACTTGACCACTTCGTCGATGTCCTCGGCGCTGGCCACGCCTTTTTCCAGCAGCGAGATAGCCTCGCGCGCCAGGGCGTGCTGGATGCGGTTGGCGATGAAGCCGGGGATGTCCTGGCGCACCAGCACCGGGCGCTTGCCGCCCAGGCGCAGCGTCGCCATGACGCGCGCCACGGTGTTCTCCGAGGTGGCGTCGTTGCGCACCACTTCGACCAGCGGGATGACGTCGGCGGGGGTGAAGAAGTGCGTGCCGACGAAGCGGTCGCGGCGCGTGACGGCACTGGCGATGGCGTTGATCGACAGGCCCGAGGTGTTGGTGGCGAAGATCGCTTCGGGCCTGCACAGTGTGTCGAGCTGGGCGAACAGGCCGCGCTTGAGTTCCAGGTTCTCGGGCACCGCTTCGATCACCAGGTCACAGGCGGCGGCCGCGTCCAGGTCGGGCGCCATGCGAATGCATTGCATCACGGCGTCGACCTGGCCGGGGGCGTAGACATTCAACTGGCGTTCGATGACGGCGCGGGCGCGATCCAGCGCGCCTTCCATCGGATCGACCAGGACCACGTCCAATCCCTTCGAGGCGAAGAGCGCGGCAATGCCGCTGCCCATGGCGCCGGCGCCGATGACGGCCAGATTCTGCAGGGGAGTATCCATGAGGGTTCGCTTGCCTTACGGGGCGCGCGCGGCGGGCGGCACAGGCGGAACCAGGGAACTGCGATCTGTCTCTTCCGTCGGTGTCTTCCTGTGCGCGGGCCAGAAAAATCGTTATGTTCTATATGCGAACATTTGTGCGTATATAGAATTTCTGACGAAGATAGTACTAAAAGTTGCCGGGGGTGGACAAACGGCCGATTTGAGGTGTTCGTCCCGTGGACGATGTGGCGTGGGCGAGGGCTGGCTCCCCCCGCCGGGCAATGGACGGCGGCGGAAGGTGGCTGGAATGCCGCCGTCCGCGCCTGCCATTCACCCCCGTCGCTCAGCCCGAATTGCGCAGTCCCGCGGCGATGCCGTTGATGGTCAGGTGGATGGCGCGCTGCACCCGTTCGTCGCCGTCGGCGCCGGCCGACTTCTGTGCGGCGCGGTGGCGGCGGATCAGGTCGACCTGCAGGTAGTTGAGCGGGTCGATGTAGGCGAAGCGCTCGCGCAGCGAGGCCTGCAATGCGGGGTTGTCGGCCAGCAATTCGCGCCGCGTCAGCAGCTTCAGCATGGCCAGGCTGCGGGCGTGTTCGGCGCTGATCATGCCGAAGATCTTTTCGCGCAGCGCGCGCTGCGGCACCAGTTGCGCATAGCGCGCGGCGATGGCCAGGTCGGACTTGGCCAGCACCATCTCCATGTTGGACAGCAGCGTGCGGAAGGCTGGCCAGTCCTGCGCCATCTCGCGCAGTTGGGCCAGGCGGCCGCGCTGCGAGCGCGGCGCCCCCGGCGCGCCGGTCTCCAGGTAGGCCTCGATGGCCGAGCCCATGCCGTACCAGCCGGTCAGCATCAGGCGGCATTGGGCCCAGGAAAAACCCCAGGGAATGGCGCGCAGGTCTTCGATGCGCTGGCCCTTCTTGCGCGAAGCCGGGCGCGAACCGATGTTCAGCCCCGCGATCTCGGAGATCGGGGTGGCGGCGAAGAAGTATTCGGCGAAGCGCGGCGTGTCGTAGACCAGCCCGCGGTAGCTGCGCTGCGCGGTCTCCGACATGAACGACATGGCGGGGCCGTGCTGCGCCATGTGCGCGTCTTCGGCGCTGGTGGCGGCGGCGCGCGGCGCCAGGCTCGATTCGAGCGCGGCGGCGACCAGTAGTTCGAGGTGCCAGCGGCCGACCTCGGCATCCTTGTACTTGCTCTGGATGACCTCGCCCTGTTCGGTCAGGCGGATCTGGCCGGCCACGGTGCCCGGCGGTTGGGCCAGGATCGCATCGAAGCTGGAACCGCCGCCCCGGCCCACCGAGCCGCCGCGTCCATGGAACAGGCGCAGGCGCACGTGGCGGCTGGAGAACACGTCGACCAGCGCGCGCTCGGCCTGGTACAGCGACCAGTTGGAGGTGAGGAAACCGCCGTCCTTGTTGCTGTCGGAATAGCCCAGCATGACTTCCTGGGCGCCGTTCTGGGCGCGCTTCACGCGTTCGCGGATCTCGGGCAGGTCGAGCCAGGCGGCCATGATGTCGGCGCCGCGCTGCAGGTCGGGGATGGTCTCGAACAGCGGCACCACCATCAGGCCGTCTTCCGGCGCGATGTCCTGGCCGGCGGGCGCGATCAGGCCCGCTTCCTTTTGCAGCACCATCACTTCCAGCAGGTCGCTCAGGGTTTCGGTGTGCGAGACGATGGTCTGGCGCACGGCCTGCTTGCCGTAGCGCTGGCGGCCGGCGGCGGCCGCGCGCAACACCGCCAGTTCGCGCGTGGTGTCCTCGCTGTAGGCGATCCAGGGCGAGGCCAGCGGCCGCGCCTGCGCCAGTTCGGCGCGCAGCAGGGCCACGCGCGCGTCTTCGTCCAACGCCAGGTAGTCCAGCGGCTGGCCGTCATGCGAGGCGCCGGCGCGGCTGAACAGCTCGGCCAGCGCGCGCTCGTGCACGTCGGAACTCTGGCGCAGGTCGACCGTGGCCAGGTGAAAGCCGAACACTTCGACGGCCTGCTGCAATCCGGCCAGCCGCAGCTTGCCGATGGGCGCGCCATGGTGCGCGGCCAGCGAGGCGGCGATGACGGCCAGGTCGGCCGACAATTCCTGCGGCGTGTCGTAGGGCCGCGCCGCGACGGTGCTGCGGCGCGCCAGATCCTGGCCGGTCAGGCGTTGCGCGGTGGCGGCCAGGCGCGCATAGACGCCGACCAGCGCGCGCCGGTAGGGTTCGTCGCTGCGATGCGGCGAGTCATCGCCGCTGCGCTCGGCCAGCGCCAGCAGCGCCGGGTCGACCGCGATCAGCAGCGTGGTGATGGACAGCTCGGCGCCAAGCGCGTGCACTTCCTGGAGATAGTGTTCGAACAGCACGGTGGCCTGGCGCAGCAGGGCGCGTTCCAGCGTGCCGGCATCGACGTTGGGATTGCCGTCGCGGTCGCCGCCGATCCAGCTACCCATGCGCAGGAAGGGTTCCAGCGGCGGCGGCGGGGCGACGAAGGGTTTGGCGTCGCGGTTGAGCAGCTTGGACAGGTCGCCGTAGACGCGCGGGATGACCTGCAGGAAGGTGCTGCGGTAGTACGAGAGCGCGTTCTCGATCTCGTCGGCCACCGTCAGGCGGGTGTAGCGCAGCATGCGCGTCTGCCACAGCGTGGCCACGCGGCCGAGCAGCGCGGCGTCCAGTTCGGCCAGTTCTTCAGGGGTCAGCGGCTGGTCGCGCTGCGTCAGCGCGGCGGCGATCTCGCGGTGCACGTCGAGCGTGCTCTTGCGCTGCACTTCGGTGGGGTGGGCGGTCAGCACCGGCATGACGCAGGCGTCGGCCAGCAGGCGGCGGATGCGCGCCGGCGACACGCCGTGGCGGCCCAGGGTCTGCACCGCGTCGCGCAGGCTGCCGCGCGCGGGGGCGTCACCGGCCAGGGCGCGGGCCCGCTGGCTGCGGTTCTGGTCGCGGTCCTCGGCGATGTTGGACAGGTGCAGGAAATAACTGAAGGCGCGCGCCACCGAGTTGGGGTCGCTGCCCTGCAGGAGCTTGACGCGTTGTTCCAGCAGCTTGCCGTCGGCCTTGTTGCCCTCGCGGCGGAATTTGACGGCGGTGCGGCGCAGGGTTTCGATGGTGTCGAATACCCGTTTGCCTTCGCATTCGGCGATGACTTCGCCCAGCAATCGGCCTAACAGCCGGATATCGTGACGCAAGGGTTCTGCGGAGTCGGACTGCGGGCGGCTGGCATTCATCGGGCGGGAGATCCGTCGGGCTGCTGGAGGAAGGGGAAGGGTCAGGTGATGCGCACTGCGGGCAAATCGTGAACGAAAACAGCAGTGATTTTACGCAGGCTTCCTTACGGACCGCGCCCCTGGCTGCGGTAAAGTCTGGCCTATCCCTTTGTCTTTGCAGAAGCCCCCTTTTATGCTGAATCACCAACGTCGCGCGCTCGTGCTGTTTTCGGGCGGCCAGGATTCCACCACTTGCCTGGCCTGGGCGCTGGACCGCTATGCCCATGTGGAAACCGTGGCGTTCGATTACGGCCAGCGCCACCGCATCGAGCTGGATGCGCGCCTGAACGTGCTGCGCGAGATCCGCGTGCGCTTTCCTCAATGGGCGCCGCGGCTGGGCGAAGACCATCTGCTGGATCTGAAGGTGCTGGGCCAGGTGGGCGATACCGCCATGACCAGCGACCGCGCCATCGAGATGCAGGCCAACGGCCTGCCCAACACCTTCGTGCCGGGGCGCAATCTGCTGTTTCTGACGCTGGCGGCGGCGCTGGGCTACCGGCGCCAGTTGGATGTGCTGGTGGGCGGCATGTGCGAAACCGATTTCTCCGGCTATCCCGATTGCCGCGACGACACCATCAAGGCGCAGCAGGTAGCGCTGGGCCTGGGGCTGGGCAGCCGCGTCACCATCGAGACGCCGCTGATGTGGATCGACAAATCGGAAACCTGGGCGCTGGCGAAAAGCCTGGGGGGCGATGCGCTGGTCGAGACCATCGTCGAGGAAAGCCACACCTGTTACCTGGGCGAGCGCGGCGCGCGCCATGCCTGGGGCTATGGCTGCGGCGAATGTCCGGCCTGCAAGCTGCGCCGGGCTGGCTGGGACAAGTGGCAGGCGCAGGGCGGCGCCTGACCGGGCCGCCGGTCGTTACCGGCTGATTCCCCCCTTCGAGCGGCGCCGGGCAGTCCCGCCCTGGCGCCTGGCAAACCGGCGCGCGAATGGCGTCGGAACGCGCACGGACGGTAGCCGCGCGCGTGTCGCTACGTTTCGCCGATCTGTGAATTTTATTTCGATATATTGAATTCCATTCATTTAATAATGAATGGAATTCAATTATTTGCGTCTTTACGCCTTGCGGCGGGGGATGGCGCGTTCTTTTTTTGCGACCCTGTTCCAGGTATGGAGATGCAAAAAAAACATTTCAATACCGTGCGATGGAAAAGCGTTTTTACTCAGGGCTCAGTCATCATGAATCGGTCGCGCATTATCCTTATTTTTGACAATGAATTCGCCAAACAAGGCATCTCCGATTCGCTCGAGCAGATCGGGTTCGTCCTGAATCCGGTATCGCTGCAAGAGCCCGCGGCGGCTCGCCAAGGCGGTGACATCCAGGTGCACCTTTGCCTGCCGCGCGATCTGGACATCACCATCGGCCAGTTGCGCGCGCGGTTCACCCACTCGACGATCATCGCCATCCGCCACATCGAAAGCCCGGCGATGCGCATCAATGCGCTGCTGGCCGGCGCCGACAGTTGCTATGGCGCCAACATCAGCTATAGCGAGGTGGCGGCGGCCATCCAGTCGGCGCAACGCAAGCTGACCCTGTGCCAGCCGGCGGCCGCCGCCGTGTCGCGCCGGCCGGACGCGGCCGCCGAGCCGGCCGCGACCGACAAGGGCTGGCGCCTGTGCGACAACGAATGGACGCTGGTGTCGCCCGGCGGCCGGGGCATCAGCCTCACGCCCATGGAGCGCGCCGTGCTCAAGGGCATGCACGGGCATCCCGAGCGGCTCATCCGCCGCGCCGATTTCGCGGTTGCGAGCCTGGACCTGCCCGGCAATGGCCGGGCGCTGGATCTGATCATCAGCCGGCTCAAGCGCAAGGGAGCCGCTGGCGGGGTGCCCATCCCGATCCGCAGCCTGCGCGGCAAAGGCTATTCGTTTTCGGCGGCGCTGACACAGGACTGCGGCGCCGCCGATGGCCCGGCACCCGTCGTGGTACGCAAGGACAGCGCCCTGTCGCCGCTGCTGGCCGCGATCCAGAGCGACAGGCTGCAGTTTCACTACCAGCCCATCGTTGCCGCGTCCGACCTGGAGATCGTCGGCGCCGAGGCGTTGTTGCGCTGGCGGGCCGCGGGCGGCGAGTCGCTGGGCATCGATGCCCTGTTGCGCGAAGCGGGCGCGCCCGAGGTTGGGCTGGCGCTGACCAGTTGGGGGCTGCGCACCATCGCCACCGATCAGGCGCGCTGGCGGCAGGCGGCGTCCGGCTCCGGCCTGGTGGTCAATATCAACATCTCGCCGCAGAGCTTCGCCCGCCGCGACATGGTGGGCCTGATCCTGCGCGACATCGCCGCATGCGGCCTGGCCCCTGGCGATATCCGTATCGAGTTGACCGAAGAGGCGGCGCTGCACGCCAGCTCCGCCGACATTCGCGGCATGCTGGAGGAATTCACCAGCCGAGGAATCCAGGTCTGGCTGGACGATTTCGGCAAGGGCTACAACAATCTGGAGTGGCTGTCGACGCTGCCATTGGCGGGACTGAAGCTGGACAGTTCCATTGTCTGGAGCGCCGCGCGGCAGGCGGAAGCGCAGAAGGTGCTGACGTCGATCTGCCAGTTGGCGCGTGACCTGGACATCGCCACCGTGGCCGAAGGCGTCGAAACCGAGGCGCACTGCCGCGCCGCGCGCGAAGCCGGTTGCGACCTGCTGCAGGGTTTTCTGTTCTTCCGGCCCGGCACCTGCGACGAGCTGGCGGCGGCCCTGGCCGAGCAGCACTGGCGCCCGGGCGGCATGGCGCGCAACCGCGAACGCATCGGGCCGGCCATGGTGTTGCGCGACGGCGCCGCGCCGTTCAACTCCGCGTCCGGGCAATGAAGCGCCATCGCAGCGCCAGCGTGGCGGCCAGGATGGCGATGGCCAGGCCGGCCGACCATGCCATCGTGGCGGGCGCGCCCTGCCGTTCCACCAGATAGGCGTAGGCCACCGGCGCGGCGGCAGTCAGCAGGAAGCTGGGGATCAGCAGGGCGCCGACTAGCGCGCCATAGCTGCGGAAATCGAACAGCGCCAGCGGCAAGGTGCCGCGCGTGATGGTCAGCAGGCCGTTGCAGGCGCCATACAGCAGCGCGTAGGCGGCCAGGGCGATGGGCTGGCCGCCGGAAAGCCGGGCCAGCACGAACACCAGGGGCAGCAGGACGGCCACCGCCAGCGTCAGGGTCAGCGGGTGCACGCGCGAGCCCAGCGCGACGTCGGCCAGGCGCGAGGCGAACTGGCCGACGCCCCATAGCGCCGCGACATTGACCGCCAGCGCCTGGGCCAGCCCCAGGCCGGACAGCATCGGGACCAGGTGGGCGGCGTTGCCGGCCGCCAGGAAGTTGGTGAGCATGGCGATCACCGCATACAGCACGCCGGCCAGGCGCCGTTCGCCAGCGCTGCGCGCAAGGCCAGAGCTTCCCTGGGCGGGAGCCGCCGCGGGGGCGGCGTAGCGCATGCGCGGCAGCGCCAGGTATAGCGGCACCGTCGCCAGCGCCAGCGCGCCATAGGCTAGCACCGCGCCGCGCCATCCCAGCCAGCCCGACAGCGCATGACCCACTGGCCACATGACGGTGGAGGCGAGCCCCCCGAAGAGCGTGATCTGCGACATCGGCCGCCGCGCGCCGGGGCCGGCGGCACGCGCCAGCGAGGCGAACGCCGCATCGTACAGGCACAGCCGCATCCCGACGCCCAGCAGCGCCCAGGCGGCGAAGTACGCCGCCACGCCATGCGCGGCGGCCAGGGCGGCGCAGCCGGCGGCGGCCAGGATGGCGCCGGCGGGCATGACGCGATGCCCGCCCCACTGGTCGATCGCGCGGCCGGCCAGCGGCGACACCAGCGCCATGACCACGATGGCGCAGGAAAACCCGCCATAAAGGGTGGCCGGTTCCCAGCCCAGGTCGGCCGCCATGTCCGGGCCCAGCGCGCCGATCAGGTAGAAGGTCACGCCCCAGCCGAGCAACTGCGTCAGCCCCAGGCAGATCACCGCACGTGGCGGGATCATGGACGTTGCGGCGGTGTGGTGTCGCCTTCGCCCAGCGCGCGTTGCATCAACACCGTGTCGCGCCATTCGCCATGCTTATGGCCCACCGAACGCAGCGTACCCACGGGATGGAAGCCCTGGCGCGCATGCACCGCCAGCGAGGCGGCGTTGCGGCTGTCGCCCACCACCGCCAGCATCTGGCGCCAGCCGGCCGCGGCGCAGCGTTCGATCAGCGCGGCCAGCAGCTTGCCGCCGATACCCAGCCCGGCGCGGCCGGCCTTGACGTAGACCGAGTCCTCGACCGTGTGGCGATAGGCCGGCCGCGGCCGATAGGGCGTGACGTAGGCGTAGCCCACCACTTCGCCGCCGATCTCGGCCACCAGGTAGGGCATGTCCTTTTCCAGCACCCCGGCGCGCCGCTGGCGCATCTCCTGGATCGATGGCGGCTCGAGTTCGAATGACGCCGTGCCGTGCTCTACATGGTGAGTGTAGATGGCCTTGATGGCGGGCAGGTCGGCATCCACGCTGTCGCGGATCAGGATGGTGGGGGCGGCGGGTTGCGGCATGGCGGGTTCGCGGTGGGAAACAACGGACGGGTGAAAAACCAGCCGCCAGTGTGGCGCAAGCCCATTCATAAATAAAGCTTTGGTCTATTATGATTTTTATAAGTAAAACTTTGGATTAAGCGGGGGGCGTGACGCCATGCGCGGACTCAATCTGGACGCCCTGCGCACCTTTGCGCAGGTGATCGAACTGGGCAGTTTCTCGGCCGCCGCCGAACGCGGCGGCATCACCCAGCCCGCCGTCAGCCTGCAAGTGCGCCAGCTCGAGCGCCGCTTCGGCCTGAAGCTGGTCGAGCGGGTCGGCCGCCGCGCCGGACCCACCGCCGCCGGGCTGGAACTGCTGACCCACATCCGCGCCATCGACACCGCGCTGGCGCAGGCCGAGCAGGCCATGACGGCCCACGCCTCGCAAGTCGCCGGCCGCCTGCGCCTGGGCACCGGCGCCACCGCCTGCACCTATCTGCTGCCGCCGCTGCTGGCTGGCCTGCGGCGGCGCTTTCCGGCGCTGGACGTGGTGGCCAGCACCGGCAATACCGCCGACATGCTGCGCGGCCTGGAGAACAACACCCTGGACATCGGCCTGGTGACGCTGCCGGCGCCGGGCCGCATGATCGAGGCCACGCCGGTGCTGGAAGACGAGTTCGTGGCCATCTTCCCGGCGCGCGGCCCGCTGGCCATTCCCGCCAGTGTGACGCCGCAGGCGCTGGCGGCGCTGCCGCTGGTGCTGTTCGAACCGGGCGCGCGCACCCGCCGCCTGGTGGACGACTGGTTCGAGGCCGCGGGCGTGGCGGCCAAGCCGATGATGGAGCTGGGCAGCACCGAGGCCATGAAGGAAATCGTGGCGGCCGGCCTGGCGTGCGCGGTGCTGCCGCGGCTGGCGGTCAGCGGCGCGGGCCAGCGCGCCAGCCTGGCGGTGCGTTCCTTGACGCCGCGCCTGGCGCGCACGCTGGCCGTGGTGGTGCGCCGCGACAAGCCGCTCAGCCGCGGATTGCGCCACTTGCAGGAGGCATTGCTGGCGCTGCGTGGGTGAACGCGTACGGGTGGAACACGTCCACCGGCAACTGGTTGCAGGCCTGGACGCAGTCGCGCACGGCTGCCATGTCAGTGAAGTCCAGGCCGCTGGCGATGCCCTGGCGTTCCAGATTCAGCGCCAGCGTCACCAGGTCGACATTGCCGGTGCGCTCGCCATTGCCGAACAGGCATCCTTCGACCCGGTCGGCGCCGGCCAGCAGCGCCAATTCGGCCGAGGCCACGGCGGTGCCGCGGTCGTTGTGCGGATGCACGCTCAGCACGATGCTGTCGCGCCGCGCCAGGCGGCGGTGCATCCATTCGATCTGGTCGGCATAGACGTTGGCGGTGGTGCATTCCACCGTCGACGGCAGGTTGATGATCATCCTGTTTGCCGGTGTCGGGCGCCAGATCGCGCTGACGGCGTCGCAGACCTCCAGCGCGAAATCCAGCTCGGCCAGGCTGAAGGTCTCGGGGGAGTACTCGTAGATCCACTCCGTCTCCGGATGCGCATCGGCCAGCGCGCGGATCTGGCGGGTGCCGGCCAGCGCGATCTCCTTGATCTCGGCGCGACTCATGCCGAACACGATGCGGCGCCATTGTGGCGCGATCGGGTTGTACAGGTGCACGATGGCGCGGCGCGCGCCGCGCAGTGATTCGAACGTGCGTTCGATCAGGTCGGGCCGCGACTGGGTCAGGACCTCGATGGTGATGTCTGCGGGAATGCGGCGTTCCTCGATCAGCGTGCGCACGAAATTGAAGTCGGTGTCGGAGGCCGAGGGAAACGCGGCTTCGATCTCTTTCAGGCCCACGGCCACCAATTGCTCGAAAAAGCGCAGCTTGCGCGCCGCGTCCATGGGTTCGATCAGCGCCTGGTTGCCATCGCGCATGTCGGTGCTCATCCAGATGGGCGGCGCGCTCGGGCGGCGCGACGGCCATTGGCGCTCGGCGTAGTCGCGCGAGAAGGGCTGGACGGGGCGGTATTTGTGTTGGGGATGGTCGAGCATGGAAACCTCCGGCCGCGCGGCGCGCGGCGTGTGTGGCCGCCGGTGTGCGGCGGCGGTCGGGCAAGGGAGGTGGCGGACGGACCCGTCAGAAGGTCCGGGGCTGCCGGGCGGCCACGGGGCGCAAGGCCCGGCAACCGCGCGCTAGTCGTAGCGTCGGCAGCGAGGTGAAGCTGTCCGATTTCCCGGCCGCGCGCGTGCGCCGGCCGCGCAAGGCGGCGGGGATGGCGGGGGAGCGGGGCGCAAGAAGACGCATGATCGGAACGCGGACAACCAGGAAATCGACGGGAATGCAGGCAGGATAGGTACACTGGAAAAGACCGTCTACCGCCAGTTGGACATGAATCGTCGAAAAATGGACAAGCCAAAATCACCGTCGCGCGCATCCGGAGCGCGACCGCCCGCCGATCTGGACCTGTTTCCGTACGAGTCTTCGCTGCGTCCGGTGGCAGCGCTGGCGGTCGATTACGAGGACGGACACCGCGTGCGGCGCCACCGGCATCGCCGTTCGCAACTGGTGTATGCGGTTTCGGGCGTGATGGTGGTGGATACCGACGCCGGTATCTGGGTGGTGCCGCCCACGCGCGGCGTGTGGGTGCCGGCCTGGGTCTCGCACGCCATCCGCATGAGCGGCGAGCCGCGCATGCGCACCGTGTTCGTCGAGCCGGGCGCGGCCGCGCACCTGCCCACCGAATGCTGCGTGCTGTCGATCTCGCCGCTGCTGCGCGAGCTGATGGTGGCGGCGGCCGAGGTGCCGCTGGACTGGAAGCCCGGCACCCGCGACGGGCGCCTGATGATGCTGCTGCTGGACGAATTGAAACAGGAACCGGTGCTGCCGCTGCATCTGCCGCAGCCGTCCGAACCGCGCCTGGCGCGCATCTGCCGCGCGATCGTGCGCCACCCCGAGCGCCAGGCGGGCGCGGCCGACTGGGCGAGGGAATTGGGGGTGGATCCCAAGACGGTGCACCGCCTGTTTCTGCGCCACACCGGCATGACCTTCGGCCGCTGGCGCCAGCAGGCGCGGCTGCTGGCGGCGATGGAGCGGCTGGCGCGCGGCGAGCGGGTGCTGGATGTGGCCCTGGATCTGGGCTACGACAGTCCCAGCGCGTTCGCGGCCATGTTCCGCAAGGCCTTGGGCGAGCCGCCCAGCGCCTTCGCCGCGCGCGGCGCGGCGTCCGCCTGATGGCCGCGGCGCGGCCTCGAGGCGGCCTGCGGCCGCTGCCGGCCGGAACCAGCGTATTATTTACCGTTTTGCCGCCCACGCTAATAGCCTGAGACAAGATCATGCCGCACTACCGTTCCCGCACCTCGACCCACGGCCGCAACATGGCCGGCGCCCGCGCCCTGTGGCGCGCCACCGGCATGAAGGACGGAGACTTCGGCAAGCCGATCATCGCGGTGGTCAACTCGTTCACGCAGTTCGTGCCGGGCCACGTGCACCTGCGCGACCTGGGCGCGCTGGTCGCCAAGGAAATCGAGGCCGCCGGCGGCGTCGCCAAGGAATTCAACACCATCGCGGTCGATGACGGCATCGCCATGGGCCACGGCGGCATGCTGTATTCGCTGCCCTCGCGCGAACTGATCGCCGACTCGGTCGAATACATGGTCAACGCGCACTGCGCCGACGCCATGGTCTGCATCTCGAACTGCGACAAGATCACCCCGGGGATGCTGATGGCCGCGATGCGCCTGAACATTCCCGTGGTGTTCGTGTCCGGCGGCCCGATGGAAGCCGGCAAGGTCAAGTCGCCGACCGACGGCAAGGTGATCGCCAAGATCGACTTGATCGACGCCATGATCAAGGCCGCCGATCCCAACGTGTCGGATGCCGACGTGGCCGAAGTCGAACGCAGCGCGTGTCCGACCTGCGGCTCCTGTTCCGGCATGTTCACCGCCAACTCGATGAACTGCCTGACCGAGGCCATCGGCCTGGCGCTGCCGGGCAACGGCACCATCGTCGCCACGCACGCCTGGCGCAAGGGGCTGTTCGAGCAGGCCGGCCGCCTGGTGGTGGACCTGTGCCGCCGCTACTACGTCGAGGAAGACGAATCGGTCCTGCCGCGCAGCATCGCCACCAAGAGCGCGTTCCAGAACGCCATGGCGCTGGACGTGGCCATGGGCGGTTCCACCAACACCGTGCTGCACCTGCTGGCCGCCGCGCAGGAAGCCGGCGTCGACTTCACCATGGCCGACATCGACCGCATCTCGCGCAAGGTGCCGTGCCTGTGCAAGGCCGCGCCGGCCACCGACAAGTACCACATCGAAGACGTGCACCGCGCCGGTGGCATCCTCGGCATCCTGGGCGAACTGGCGCGCGCCGACCTGCTCGACCTGTCCTGCGGCAACGTGCACAGCGGCACGCTGGGCAACGCCATCGCGCAATGGGACGTGGCCGGCGGCGCCGGCGAAGCGGCGCAGAAGTTCTATCGCGCCGCGCCCGGCGGCATTCCCACCACCGTGGCCTTCAGCCAGGACGCGACCTTCCTGACGCTGGACACCGATCGCAAGACCGGCTGCATCCGCAGCAAGGAAAATGCCTACTCCAAGGACGGCGGACTGGCCGTGCTGTACGGCAACCTGGCCGAGAAGGGCTGCATCGTCAAGACCGCCGGCGTGGATGAATCGCAGTGGGTCTTCACAGGCCGCGCGCGCGTGTTCGAAAGCCAGGACGACGCCGTCGAAGGCATCCTGGGCGACAAGGTCGTGCCGGGCGACGTGGTGGTGATCCGCTACGAAGGCCCCAAGGGCGGCCCCGGCATGCAGGAAATGCTGTATCCCACGTCCTACCTGAAGTCCAAGGGCCTGGGCAAGACCTGCGCGCTGTTCACCGACGGTCGCTTCTCGGGTGGTTCGTCGGGCCTGGTGATCGGCCACGCCTCGCCCGAAGCGGCCGAGGGCGGCACCATCGGCCTGGTGCAAGACGGCGACACCATCGAGATCGACATCCCCAACCGCAAGATGCACCTGGCCGTGTCCGACGAGGAACTGGCCCGCCGCCGCGCCGCGATGAACGCGCGCGCCGATGGCGGCTGGCTGCCGGTGGACCGCGAGCGCGTGGTGTCGCAGGCCCTGCAGGCCTACGCGGCGCTGGCCACCTCGGCCGACCGTGGCGCGGTGCGGGACCTGTCGCAGCTCAAGCAGAAGCGTTGATCGCCGGTCGGTCGATGCCATGAAAAAGCGGCGCCGCGTGCGCCGCTTTTTTTGGTATGCGCCGCACCGGCAGCAGCGCGTCGCAACACCCCGCCGCTGCCGCTTTTGCCACCTCATGCCTCTCGGGATCGCTGCTCGCGCGTTGGCCAGATAACCCTGCCATCGGCCGGGCCACCGCGCAATTGCGGCGGCGGCGCGCTATAAAATTCCGCCACTTGTGATCCGGAGTCAAAAATGGCGCTCAATTCCGAAGCCCTGCGGCTGTTCCTGGGCGTGGTCGACGCCGGCTCGATGAGCGCCGCCGCCGAGATGCTGGGCCAGACCGCCTCCGGCGTCAGCCGCGGCCTGTCGCGCCTGGAGGAAGACCTGGGCGTGACGCTGCTGACCCGCACCACGCGGCGCATGGAACTGACCGCCGAGGGCGCGCATTTCCTGCAGAAGGCGCGCCAGATCGTGCAGTCGCTGGAAGAGGCCGAGGAATGCATGCGCATCGTGCACCAGCAGCCGGCCGGATGTCTGCGCGTGGATGCCTCGGTGCCGGTGATGCTGCATTGCGTGGTGCCGCATGTGGCGGACTTTCGCCGGGAGTATCCGGCGATCTCGCTGGAGCTGACCAGCAACGACCGCATCGTCGACCTGATCGAGCACCGCACCGACGTGGCCCTGCGCATGGGGCCGCTGAACGATTCCACGTTGCATGCGCGGCCGCTGCGGCCGCGTCCGCGCTGGCTGATGGCCAGCCCCGAGTACCTGGCGCGGCGCGGCGTGCCGCGCACCGTCGAGGACCTTGCCCGGCACGAACTGCTGGGCTTCACCCAGCCGGAAAGCCTGAACGTCTGGCCGCTGCGCCACGCGGGCGGCTCGACCTATCTGGCCACGCCCACGCTGGCCACGTCCAGCGGCGAGACCCAGCGCCACCTGGCGCTGCGCGGCGTGGGCATCGCCTGCCTGTCGGATTTCGTGTCGCGCGACGATCTGCGCGAAGGCAGGCTGGTGCGCATCATGGAAGACCAGCACACCGACTACCTGCAGCCGATGCACGCGGTGTACTACCGCAACACGCAGCTATCGCGGCGCATCGCCTGTTTCCTGGATTTTTTCGCCAGTCGCTTGTGAAGCGGGGCGCCCCGCGCGGCCGATGACGGTCCACGCGAGACGCCTGGCGCGTTGCCAGGGGCCTTAGCCGTGCAGCGCCCGGCCGAAGGCCGCGAGCACCGATTCGTGCAGCGTTTCCGACAGCGTCGGATGCGCGAACACGCTGTGCATCAGGTCTTCCTCGGTGGCTTCCAGCGCCGCCGCCACGCCGTAGCCGGCGATCAGTTCGGACGCCTCCGGATGGATGATGTGCGCGCCCAGCAGCTCGCCGGTCGCGGCGTCGAACACCGTCTTCACCAGCCCCTGGTCTTCGCCCATGGCGATGGCCTTGCCGTTGCCGACGAAGGTGAACCTGCCGACGCGGATCTCGCCGCCCGTTGCCTTGGCGTGTTCGCGCGCGCGCGTCTCGGTCATGCCGATGCTGGCGACCTGCGGATGCGAATAGGTGCACGCCGGAATGCGCAGCGGGTCGAGCGCGTGCGCCGGCAGGCCGGCGATGGCTTCCACGCACAGCACCGCCTCGTGGCTGGCCTTGTGCGCCAGCCACGGCGCGCCGGCCACGTCGCCAATGGCGTAGACGCCCGGTTCCGCCGTGCGGCCCAGGCCATCCGTGACGATGTGGGTCTTCTCCACCTTCACGCGGGTCTGCTCCAGGCCCAGATTCTCGACGTTGCCGACGATGCCGGCCGCGACGATGACGCGCTCGACCTCCAGCTCGATCTGCTTGCCCTGTTGCTCCAGCACGGCCTTGACGCCGGTGGCCGTCAGGCTGGACGACTTGACCGCGCACTGCGTCAGCACGCGGATGCCCTGCTTTTCGAACGCCTTGCGCGCCAGCGCGGAGATCTCGCCGTCTTCCTGCGGCAGGATCTCGGCGCTCATGTCGATCAGCGTCACCTCCGCGCCGACCGCGCGGTAGAAGCTGGCGAACTCGGCGCCGATCGCGCCCGCGCCCACCACCAGCAGCGACTTGGGCAGCGCCGGCGGCGTCAGCGCCTGGCGGTAGGTCCAGACGCGTTCGCCCACCGGCAGCGCCGGCAGCTCGCGCGCCCGCGCGCCGGTGGCCAGGATGATGTGGCGGGCCGACAGCGTGGCGCCGTTATCGAGCGCGACGCGGCCGCCGCCTGCCAGCCGGGCGCTGGCGGCGAACACCGTCACGCCGTTCTTTTTCATCAGGTGCGCCACGCCCTGGCCGAGGCGGCCGGCGACCTTGCGCGAGCGCGCCACCATCGCGGCCAGGTCGGGTTGGGCCGCGCCGGCGCCGGTCACGCCGTACTGCTCGGCCTCGCGGCAGGCGCGCAGCACGGTGGCGCTGTGCAGCAGCGCCTTGGTCGGGATGCAGCCCCAGTTCAGGCAGATGCCGCCGAGTTCGGCGCGTTCCACCAGCGCGGTGGACAGGCCTAGCTGCGCCGCGCGGATGGCCGCCACGTAGCCGCCGGGCCCGCCGCCCACCACCACCAGGTCAAACGAAGTCTTGGTCATGGCGGGGCTCACAGCAGGATGCGCACAGGGTTCTCGATCAGCGCGCGGAAGGCAGCCAGCCAGCGCGCGCCGACGGCGCCGTCCACCACGCGGTGGTCGGCCGACAGCGTCACGGTCATGACGGTGGCGGCCTTCAGGTCGCCATTGTCGTCCACCACCGGGCGACGCTCGGCCGCGCCGACCGCCAGGATCGCCGCCTGCGGCGGGTTGATGATGGCGGCGAACTGCTTGATGCCGTACATGCCGAGGTTGCTCACCGTCAGCGAGCCGCCGGTGAATTCCTCGGGCTTGAGGCGATTGACCTTGGCGCGGCCGGCCAGCTCGACGATCTCGCCGGCGATGGCGGACAGCGGCTTGACGTCGGCGTCGCGCACGATGGGCGTGACCAGACCGCCGTCGGTGGCCACGGCCACGCTGATGTCGGCGCCGGCATGGAATTCGATGGCGTCCTCGTGCCAGCTGGCGTTGACCTCGGGCACCTCGCGCAGCGCCAGCGCGGCGGCGCGCACGATGAAGTCATTGACCGACAGCTTGACCGTGCCACCCTGGTTGGCCTGCGCGCGCAGGGCCAGCAAGGCATCCATGCGGCAGTCCACCGTCAGGTAGAAGTGCGGCACCTGCTGCTTGCTTTCGGTCAGGCGGCGGGCGATGGCGCGGCGCATGCCGGAATGCGGCACGCGGCGGCCGGCGGCGCGGCTGGACTGGGACGCGGCGGCCACAGGGGCGCGGTCGCGCGCGGCTTCGACGTCGCGGCGCACGATGCGGCCGCGCGGACCGGTGCCCTGCACGTCGAGCAGGTTGACGTGCCATTGCGCGGCCAGGCGGCGCGCCAGCGGGCTGGCGAAGCGGCGGGCGGTGGGGGCGATGGCGGTGTCGGGCGAGGCCGGCGCGGAAGGGGCGGCTGGAGAGGCTGCGGCGGTCGTTACCGCGGCAGTCGATGCCGCGGTAGCCGTTGCCGTGGCCGTGGTAGCCGGCGCAGCGGCGGTCGAAGGGCCCGCCGGCGCGGCGCCCGCGCCGTGTTCCGCCAGCGCCTGATCGATCGCCGCGGCGTCTTCGCCAGGCGCCAGCAGCACGCCGATCACCGTGTTGATCGGCACCGACGCCGGGCCGGCCTGCACCACGATGCGGCCGAGCACGCCCGCCTGTTCGGCATTGATCTCGACGATGGCTTTCTCGGTTTCGATTTCCGCCAGCGCCTCGCCCACGGCGACCGTGTCGCCTTCCTGCTTGAGCCATTGGTGCAGCGTGCCGGCGTCGGCGTCGGCCGCGACGGAGGGGAGCTTGATAAGGTGTGCCACGTGTAGTTCGTCCTATTCTGCGCGCACGGCCAGGTCGGGCCGATAGGCCGCCGGGTCGTCGTATTCGACCAGTTCCAGCACATTGCCTTCGGGGTCGCGGAAGAAGGCCAGCCAGGTGCCGGGCCGAACCTCCATCGGCGCCGGCTCGCTGTCGAAGGCCACGCCGCGCGCCCGCAGGCGCTCGACGGTGCCGGCCAGGTCATGCGCGATGAAGGTCAGGTAGGCGTTGCCTTGCCGGTCCAGGATGGCGGCGCCGCGCACCGCCGGCTCCGGCGCCTTGGCCGGCTGCAGCAGCTTGATGCGCTCGCCGTACGAGGTCTGCAGGCGCGCCACGTCGTAGCCATGCTGTGTCAGGCCGGTGGCGCGGGCCTTGTCGGCCGGCACGCTGACGCGGTTCACCAGCGCCAGGCCGACCACGTCGGTGTAGAACGCCAACAGCGCGTCCAGGTCGGCGCAGCAAATGCCGACTTCCATCGGCACGCTCATGCGCAGGGCGGCGCTCATGCGCGTTCTCCCAGGTCGGCCAGCACGTCGTTCAGGCCGGCGATGACTTCCTCGGTGTCGGCGAAGGCCGCGCGTTCCAGCACCTTGGAGATGCTGGGCGAGGCTTCGCCGCCGGTGACGCGCTTGACCGGCTGGTCGAGCCAGTCGAAATAGCGGCGCTGGATTTCGTCGGCCAGCATGGCGCCGTACGAGGTGCCGCGCGCGCCCTGTTCGACGATCAGCACGTTGTTGGTCTTCTGGATGCTGGCGCCGATGGTGTCCCAGTCGAGGTTGGCGCGGTCCAGCGTGCGCAGGTCGATCACCTCCGCATCTACGCCGGTTTCCTCCGCCGCCTTGAGGGCGCGGCTGACCATCGACAGGTAGGTCAGCACCGTGACCTTGGAACCGGCGCGGCGCACGCGCGCCTTGCCGAACGGAATGGCGTAGTCCAGGTCGCCGTCGGGGACCTCGCCCGACGAGGCGTAGAGATCCACGTGCTCGATCACCAGCACCGGGTCCTTGGAGGCCAGGGCGGTGTTCATCAGGCCGATGTACTCATACGGCGTGGACGGCGCGACGATGCGCCAGCCCGGGGCCGTGGCGAACACGCCGGCCGGGTCCATCGAGTGTTGCGAGCCGTAGCCCGTGCCCATGGCCACCTTGGTGCGCAGCACGAACGGCACGTCGATGTCGCCGCCGAACATGTGGCGGGCCTTGCCGATCTGGTTGAAGATCTGGTCGGCCGCGACCCACATGAAGTCGGGGTACATGAATTCCACCACCGGCTTGTAGCGGCCGTCCATGGCCAGGCCGCCGCCCAGGCCGGCGAAGGCGTTCTCGGAGATCGGCGTGCCCAGCACGCGGTCGGGGTACTTGTCCTTCAGGCCGCGGGTGGCGCCGTTGGTGCCTCCCTTCAGGCGGTGCACGTCCTCGCCCAGCACCACCACGCCGGGATCGGTTTCCATGCGGCGGTCGAGCACGTCGGCCACCGCGTCCACGAACTTGCGTTCGACGCGGGCGCCGGCATGGTCGGCGGCGTCCTGGTAGCGCAGGCCGGTCAGTTCCGAGCCGTCGCTGCGCAGGCCCACGTCGCGGAAGTCTGGGCGCGGCCACAGGTCGGCGCGCACGCGGCGCTTGCCGCCATCGGTGGCCTCGGTCAGCCGGCCCGATACGTCTTTCATCACGTCCTTGCAGCGCTGGCGCAGGGCGTCGACCTCGGCCTGGGTAATCAACTGGCGGCCGATCATCTCGGCGGCGATCTTGTCGAGGGGATCGCGGCGGCGCCATTGCGCCTCCTCTTCCTTGCTGCGGTAGCCGAAGGCGCTGCCGGGGAAGGGGCCGTTCTGGTGGAAGAAGCGGTAGACGTCCACCTCGATGATGGTGGGGCCGTTGCCGGCGCGCATGTGCGCCACGGCTTCCGACATGGCCAGGTGCACGGCCAGCGGATCCATGCCGTCGACCTGCCAGGCCGGGATGTTGAAGGCCTGGCCACGGGCCGACAGGCGCGGCTCGGCGGTCGATTCCTCAACCGTGGTGGACACGGCGTAGCGGTTGTTCTCGATGAAGAAGCACAGCGGCGTCTTCCACGCGGCGGTCAGGTTCATCGTCTCGAGCACCGAGCCGATGTTGACGGCGCCGTCGCCGAAGTACGTCACGGCCACGCGGTCGGTGCCGGCATGGCGGTGGGCCCAGGCCGCGCCGGCCGCCAGCGGCACGCCGCCGCCGACGATGGCGTTGGTGCCGAGCGCGCCGGCTTCCAGCCAGCGCAGGTGCATGCTGCCGCCACGGCCGCGGCAGTAGCCCTGCGCCAGGCCCATGATCTCGGCCAGCGTCTTGTGCAGCACTTCGTCGATGGCGGGCGTGAGCGGGTTGCGCGGGTCCAGGCCCAGCGGCGCCACGTGTTGCAGGGCCTTGGCCAGGAACTGGTGGTGACCGCGGTGCGAGCCGTTGATCTGGTCGCCGGCGCCCAGCGCCAGCACCGAGCCGACGGCGCCGCCTTCCTGGCCCACCGACGAGTGGGCCGGGCCATGCACCAGGCCCTCGGCGGCCAGGTCCAGCACCGCTTCCTCGAAGGCGCGGATCCAGTGCAGCTGCGTCAGCATGGTGGCCAGCAGCGCCGGGTCGGCCTGTTGCCAGTCCGAGGCCTCGACCGTGAATTGCCGCCAGGGCGCCTGGGAACCAAGCGGTTGGTAGGTGGCCATGAGTGAATCTCCAGAATGTAGGTAAGCGGTCAGAGGTAGCTGTAGCGGCTCCAGCCGCCATCGGCCACCAGGGTGTGTCCGGTGATGTAGGCGGCCTGGCTGGACGCCAGGAACACCGCCAGGTCGGCCATTTCGGCCGGCTGCGCCAGGCGCCGCAGCGGCGTGCGCTGTTTGAGGCGTTCGGGGTCGAGGCGGCCGCGCGCGGCCAGGTCGCGCACCAGGTCGGTCTCGACGTAGCCGGGCGCCAGCGCGTTCACGCGCACGCCCGCCGGGCCCCATTCCACCGCCAGGGTCTCGGTCAGCAGCACCACCGCGCCCTTGGTGGCGCAGTAGGCGGCACGGTCGGGCGCGGCCACCACGCCGTACATCGAGGCCAGGTTGATGATGCAGCCCTCGCCCTTGGGCACCATGCGGCGGCCAGCGGCCTGGGCGCACAGGAACACGCCGGTCAGGTTGATGTCGACGGCGCGGCGCCATTCCTCGGGGGTGACTTCCAGCGACGGCTTGTTGGCCGAGATGCCGGCGTTGTTGACCAGCACGTCGATGCCGCCCCAGGCCTGCTCGACCTGGGCGAAGGCACGCTCGACCGCCTCGGCGTCGGTGACCGAGGCCTGCGCGGCCAGCGCTTCGCCGCCGGCCGCGCGCAACCCGGCCACGGCCGCGTCCAGCGCTACCGGGTCCATGTCCAGCAGCGCCACCCGCGCGCCCTGGCGCACGAACGCCTCGGCCGTGGCGTAGCCGATGCCTTTGGCGCCGCCGGTGATCACCACGTTCTTGCCGCGCAGATCGGCATGGCGTACTTCAGGGGTATTGTCCAAGTGCTTGCCTCTACAGATGCGTTAAGCGGTTAGTGTGAACAGGCCCTAAACCGCCAGCCATTCCTGGACCACGTCCTGGCGCTCATGCAGCTGCGCGGGCGGTCCTTCGAAAACGATGCGGCCATGGCCCATCACGCTCACCCGCGTGGAGACCTTCAGCGCGATAGTCAGCTTCTGCTCGACCAGCACCACCGACACGCCGCGCTGGTGGATGTCGCGGATCACGTCGGCGATCACTTCCACGATCTTGGGCGCCAGGCCCTCGGTGGGTTCGTCGATCAGCATGACCTTGGGGTTGCCCAGCAGCGAGCGGCACATGGTCAGCATCTGCTGTTCGCCGCCGGACAGGTTGCCGGCGCGGGTATTGCGGCGTTCCTTCAGGCGCGGGAAATAGCCGAACATCTGCTCGATGGTCCAGGCCGGCGCGTCGGGCCGGACGGGCTGTTCGCCCATGCGCAGGTTCTCGTCCACCGTCAGGTTGGCGAACACCTCGCGCTCTTCCGGCACGAAGCCCAGTCCGGCGCGGGCGATCTCGAAGGGGCGCTTGTTGGTGATGTCGCGCCCTTCGATGGCGATGCGGCCGCCCGTCACGTCCACCAGCCCCATGATGCTTTTCATGGTGGTGGAGCGGCCGGCGCCGTTGCGGCCCAGCAGGCTGACCACTTCGCCGCGGCCCACCGCGAGGTCGATGCCGTGCAGGATGTGGCTCTTGCCGTAATGCGCGTGCACGCCTTGCAGCGCGAGCAGGGGGGATTGCATGCTCATACCGTTTCCTCTCCCAGATAGGCTTCGCGCACGCGGGCATCGCCGCGGATGTCGGCGGGCGTGCCGGTGGCCAGGATCTCGCCGTACACCAGCACGCTGATGCGGTCGGCCAGCGAGAACACCACCTGCATGTCGTGTTCGACGATCAGCAGGGTGCAGTCGCGCGTCACGTCCTTGATGAGTTCGACGGTGTAGTCGACCTCGTGCTGCGACATGCCGGCCATCGGCTCGTCCAGCAGGATCACCTTGGGCCGCGAGGCCAGCGTCATGCCGATTTCCAGCGAGCGCTGCTCGGAGTAGTTCAGGTCGCCCGCGGCGGTGTGCTGCTTGGGCGCCAGACGCACTTTCTCCAGCAGCTGGTCGACGTTCTCGTTGACGGCGCGGTGGCGCGCGATGGGGCGCCAGAAGTTGTAGACCAGGCCGTGCATGCGCAGCACCGCCAGCCGCAGGTTCTCGCGCACCGACAGGCGCGGGAACACGTTGGTGATCTGGAACGAACGCGCCAGGCCGAGGCGGTTGATGCGCTCGGGCGGCAGGCCGCCGATTGGGCGCGCGTGCAGGCTGATGTCGCCCGAGGTCGGCGCGAACGAGCCGGACATCAGGTGGAACAGCGTGGACTTGCCGGCGCCGTTGGGGCCGATGACGGCGTGGCGTTCGCCGGCCTCGATCTTCAGGTTGACGCCGCGGATGATCTGCGCATCGCCGAAGGACTTGCGCACGTCGGTCAGGGTCAGGATCTCGTGGCTCATTTTGCGGTCTCCAGCGCGGGCGCGGCCGCGGCCTCGCTACGCCACAGGGCCAGCGCCCAGCGGCAGGCCAGCAGGCCGCCCAGGAACAGCGCCAGCGGCAGCAGCCAGGTCGACAGCGCCAGCGGCGCCCAATCGTGGCCGAACAGGGGAATGGCGGGCCAGCCGGCCTCGGGATTCATCGCCAGCAGCGAGCGGTAGTCGCGCGCGAACATGCGTTGCAGCAGTTCCACCGAGAACACCGTTGCGCCGGTCAGCAGCAGGGCGCCGGCGACCGACACCGTGGCGCGCGGCAGCCAGTCGGCCAGGCCGCGCTGGCGCAGCGACTTGGCGGCGCGCTGCACCAGGCCGACCAGGCCGTCCGGCACGAACAGCATTACCAGCACGAACAGGATGCCTTGGTACAGCAGCCAGGAACGGGTGATGTCGGCCAGCGTCTGCGACAGGAAGGTCAGGATCGAGGCGCCCAGCACCGGGCCGAGGAAGGCATTGACGCCGCCGATGTAGGCGAACAGCACCGCATCTGTCGACAGCTTGACCTCGAACAGCACGTAGTTGCCAGCCTCGATGTTCAACGCCTGCAGGCCGCCGGCGATGCCGGCGAACATGGCCGACAGCGCGAACACCATGGTCTTGAGCGTGTGCGGCCGGTAGCCCAGGTAGCGCAGGCGGTTGGCGTTTTCGCGCAGGCCCAGCGTCAGTCGGCCCAGCGGCGTGCGGGTCAGGCCATACAGCGCGGCCAGCGACACCAGCACCCAGGCCAGCACCAGGAAGTACACCTCGACGTCCGAGCCGAAGGTAAAGCCCCAGGCCGGCATGCGCATGGCCGACAGGCCGGCTTCGCCGCCGAACACGCCCTTCAGGTGCGGCGCCAGCGCGTGCAGCAGCTCGGCCAGCGCCAGCGTGATCATCGAGAAGTACACGCCGGCGCGCATGGTCGCGAACCAGCCCGCGATCAGTCCGAACAGCAGGCCGGCCACGCCGCCGGCCAGCGGCATCAGCGGCGTGGGCAACAGGCCCGCGCCGCCCAGCGCGTTCATGGCGTGGATGGTGGCGAAGGTGCCGACGCCGAAGTAGGCGGCGTGGCCGAAGGACAGCATGCCGCCCTGGCCGGCCAGCAGGTTGAAGGCGCAGGCGAACAGCGCCGCGATCAGCATCTGCACCGCCGCGACCAATTGACCCGGCGGCAGCAACCAGGGCAGAGCGCACAGCGCGGCCACGCAGGCGAGCAGCAGCAGGCCGCCGCCGGCGCGGCGCGAAGTTTTCTGGTTCATGCCTGTTCTCCCTTCAGGCCCGAGGGCTTGACCAGCAGCACCACCAGCATCAGCAGGAACGGCAGCGTGGCGGCCAGACTGGAGATCTTCACTGTCATCAGGCCGCCGACGCTTTCGGCCCACTCGCCGGCGCCAAACAGGCCGAACAGCGTCGCCAGGCTGGCGTCGATGCCGACCGAGAACGAGCTGATCAGGCCGATCAGCAGCGAGGCGATCATGGCGCCTTCGAGCGAGCCCAGGCCGCCCACGACCACCACCACGAACACCAGCACGCCCAGTTCTAGCGCCATGTTCGGATTGGTGGTGTAGAAGGCGCCCGCGACCGCGCCGGCCAGCCCGGCCATCGCCGCGCCCACGCCGAACACGCTCATGAACACCAGCGGCACGTTGTGGCCCAGCGCCTCGGCCATGCGCGGCCGGTAGATGGCCGAGCGCACCACGATGCCGACGCGGGTGCGCGACAGCAGCAGGTAGATCACCGCGAACATCGCCAGCGACACGCCGCCCATCAGCAGGCGGTAGAAGGGATAGTCGGCGTCGAACACGCGGAAGGCCGCGAAGTTCAGGAATTGCGGCACGCGGTAGTCGACCGGGAAGTCGCCGTAGAACAGCTTGATCAGCTCGGCGACGATGAACGCCAGGCCGAAGGTCACCAGCAGTTCCTGGGCGTGGCCGAACTTGTGCACGCGGCGCAGGAAGAAGCGTTCCACGCCCATGCCGAGCACGCCGGCGATGACGGTGGCCAGCACCAGCGCGGTCCAGAACCCGGTGACGGGCGTCAGGGTATAGGCGGCGTACGCGCCTATCATGTAGAACGAGGCGTGCGCGAAGTTGAGCACGCCCATCATTCCGAAGATCAGTGTCAGGCCCGCCGACACCATGAATAGCAGCAGGCCGTAAATCACGCCGTTCAACAGCGAGACGGTAAAGTATTCCATGTCCGCTCCAAAATCCTTGCGCGCAGGCGCAGCGCGCCTGGCGTTCCATCACGCCCTGGTTTTCCGGCCCCGCGCCGGCGGGCGTTTTATTGGCGATTGGCCGCGGG